>CAJMDF010000070.1 GCA_905212085.1 uncultured Clostridium sp. | reverse complement strand
ACCCACGACCTTTGAAAAGGTCGACCAAACTTTTATAATTGCTTGATAAAGCAATTTGCTAAATCATAATTTTAAATTTATAACTTAAGTATTAATGCTGTTAAGTTTTTTCCTATCCTCTGCCTCAAAAACTTCAAGACACATATTATAAATAGCATTTACCTCTACATCAAGGTAAACCTCATCTTTAAAAAGTGCAAATTGAAGTGTTGATGTTATGTAAAGATAGTACAGCGCTTGTATGCTTTCAAAAGAAACATCAAGGTTTTTGGCTATATGATGAATGAATGTATCGTATCTCTTCGGAATACCCGAAAAGAAATCATAGCCCTGTTTTTTATATTTCGGTGAAGTATATACCTGATATACAAATCGCATATGCTCGCCGTAGTTTTTCTGCATCCAGCGTGGAAATTTTTCAAGATAATTTTTTAAATCCGCTCTTGAACGAGGTGCTTTCTTCATAAATTCTCGTTCAAATTTTATCATTGCATACTGTACAGATTCGGTAATTATCATATCTTTACTTTCAAAATAGTGATATAATGCTTGGTTAGTTTTAAATCCGCAATATTTGCACAAAAGCTGTAAACCTGTATTTTCAAGTCCGTTATCCATAAAAGCCTGAAAGCACTTGTCAAGGCACTCGCATTTACGCTTTTTATAAACAGCCGGATCAAATTTTTTCATTCCAACACCCCATTACATCTGTTGCTACAATTATAATTGTGTTGGGTATTTTTGTCAATAGCAAGACAAAATATCAAAAACAAAATACATATTTCATCGTAAGACTTGACAATTCGTTTATCAAATGCTAATATATTTTTTAAAGAAAATTAACTTATTTTTATAGATATACAATAGAATCAGAGGGCTATATATGAAAAAGAGTACAAAAAAGGTAGTAATAATAATTTGTTGCGTTCTTGCTGTTGCATTAATTGCAGGAGGCACAGTTGTTGGTGTAAATGTTTATAACAAAAATGTGAAGGAACAACAGATAGAGCAGATACTTTCTGACATTAAAGGAAAATATGATACCTTTGTAAATGAAAGCGACAGAGATAAACGAATTATAATCATCAAAAATCTTGAAAATGATTTGACTGACTATCTAAAAAATAATGAGCCTGTTGAGAAAATTAAAGAGGAGTATCAATCTGACCTTGAGCAGATGAAATCATACTTTGTGACCTACTATGAAAAGGTTATTAGCGACAACACTTTAAACGAGGTTGAGAAAATCACAGACAAAACAAAACTCAAAGCTTGCAATGACAAACTTACTACACTGCTTGATAAACTCAACAGCGAAAAAGATGCCGTTCTTTCAAGCGAAAAGTTTGAAGAATTAAAAACAAAAATTCAAGATTTGATTGATAAATATTCTGCAAGAATCGACGCTATTGAACAGGCAGAAAAAGAAGCAAAGGATAAGCTTGAACAGGAAGCTCAGACAATAATTGACGAAGGCAAAGAAGAGATTGAAGAAGTTATTGAACCTGAAAACAACAGTTATACTGAGGAGAGCAGCACAGCCGCAGAATCAACTGATACTGATTCAAACTATGACAGCTCAGATGATGATTCCGATACCCCAAATGATCTTGTTCCTATTACTCCTTTTGAACTTCCTGACGATTACATTTATACATATTAATTTTTTTGAATAATTTTAAAACGCAAGGCTTTTGTCCTTGCGTTTTTGTTTTTGTTCTAAATGATGAGTAAATTTAGTCTTTAGCTATCACTAAAAATAAAAAAATTAGGTCAAGCCTTTTTAAAAGTACTTTTAATTGTGGTTTAGCAAAGGTCGGGAAACTTTTGCTTAAATTAGCACAGACTTTATACCCG
>CAJMDF010000069.1 GCA_905212085.1 uncultured Clostridium sp. | reverse complement strand
AAAAATAAAATGGCTTAAATAAACAAAATCGGAAACTCTATTAAAGAATTTCCGATTTTTTTATGGGTTGAGAAGGCAATATTAAAAACATCGACAGATTAGCGTTTCTTTCTTCTTAGGTTTGATTTGATCTGTTTAATAATTTCTGTATCTTTCATAATCAGTTGAACTTTACTGATACATTCAACTGGGAAGGCTTTAAATTCTTTTTTCGCAACTCGCATTTCATTTGTAGATATACTTCCGTATATTTTTGCCAGAGCCAATGCCAGATTGTTTAAAATAACGATATTATTGATAGATGTCTTATTTGTAAAATGTATATCATCTTCATTCAGGTAAATATCTTTTTCTTTGTGAAAATTATTTTCTATTTCCCATCTTCTTTCTATAGCTTCCGCAATCAATTCTGTATCTTTTGTGTTTGATATAAAATACATGGTAATTGCCTTCTTGCGTGTGTGTGATACCATTTCTACAAATGTCTTCATTCCTGTGAATCCACAATCATCATAATTAGATGGCAGACTAATAAATCTAAAGTTTCTTTTTTCGGTATCTAATGTAGTTATTTTTTTCTTGGGAGTCTGTTCATATTTTTTGAACTTTTCTAAAATTTCTTCTCGCAAGCCTGACTGATTATCTTTTACAGGTGCTACATAGATGCCTTTTTTTGACGCAATGATATTACATGTTTCTCTTTGTGTATGTAGAGCGTCAAAAGTAATAACTGTCTTTTTCAGTTCCATCATTCTTAGGATTTCCTGTGCTACTGGAATCTCATTCGTTTTAGTTTCAACCGGCTTGGAATGGATACAAAGGCAGTCTGAGTTACTGTATACATTCAATACATTGATATTTCTTTGAGGATTCTTAGTATCCTCACTTCTTCCACTGCCACGTGCTTCTTTTCCATCAACGGATTGATGACAGTACATAGTACCTTGAGCACATTTTCTAAGTTCCTGAAGGAATTCATGGATACGTCCAATAGTTATTTCTTCAAATTCAACTGGATCAATACACATCAATGTTCTGCGGATAGTATCGTGAGATGGAATCTGTCCATCCTTGATTAATCCGTATTTTTCGTATCGACTTTTGTATACAAGTATATGGTCATAAATCCCTAAACAAGTCGTCTTACCTTCATAAATAATACTTAAAAAGCATAGTAAAAGGATATCGGATAGTTTGTATTGGATTTTTCCTGGTTGTCGATAATCTTGTAGATCATCAAAAAGATGTAAGAAACCAATGGAGTTCATAACTTCAATATGATCATCAAAATCAATATCGATTTCCCTGAATATTTCGTTTAATACTGCAACTAAATTAAAAATTTTATTATTCATAGTGAAGTCCATTCCTTTCAATGATATCAACAACCTCTTCAGGTATAGTTGGATAATAGATGTGATCAGAAGTGACATCTACAACCGCAAGCTTTAAAATCTGTGAAAGTACAGCTATTTCCTGTGCATCAAAATAACTTTCCATTAATCTCGCAATCTTATTAGATATAGTCTTTATGCGTGTAGCAGAAATAGAATCTCTATATTTGCATAAAGATTCCTTGTTTTTGTAAGTAAGGAAGCAAGAAGATAAGAAGATATCTTGACAGCTTCCAAAAATATACTGAACAACACCAAGATATACAGTATCATCCGTAGCTCTAAATGAACTGCGAATCAAATCACGTTTAAAGCTTGAAATAATGAAGTGACTCAATCCAAATTCGACATAGACAGGATGTTTAGAAACGACAGACTTAGGAATAAAACCATCAGGAGTGATCTTTCCAAGATAAGTCTGTATACTTTTAGGTTTTCCACCAGGCACATATTTAGAAGTACATGAATAAAGGCCATAACCTTGTTTTGTTTTTTTGATCGTGTGACCAGGAGAACGGAATTTTTCGACCCAGTCAGGATAAGTAACATATCTTTTCATAACAATAGTGTACACCAATACACTATTAAAGTGCATAAAAAAATAAATAATCTTAAATCGCGAAATTTTGAAGATCATTTCATGCGTAATCACTA
>CAJMDF010000068.1 GCA_905212085.1 uncultured Clostridium sp. | reverse complement strand
TGCGTGTATTTGGAATTTTGGTGGTAATAAGAGCTTAAATATTTATATGAAAAATTATTTCAATTTACTCTATAAAAAATGTCAAGGGGGGTGATAAAATTTAGTACATTAATTTTACACAAAATCAAATCATCTGTGAATTAAAATCAAACCGAGTGTCGTTTTATAGTCCGTCAATGTCTGAAACAAGACAGTGTCTCAAAACCTTAAATGGCGGAAATTTAGACACAGTTCAGGAATTTTGGGACAGGACAGTGTTGAAAAATTTTTAAAATTTTAAATTTATGTGGAAATTTATTTTAATTTACTCTAAAATATAAAAATATTGTGTAAATATGAGCAAATTTTATTTTTAGGTGTGTTAAATATTACATAGGGAGTATTTTATAATGCGCATACAATATAATATTAATAATAATTATAATCAAAATGTTCAAGTTAGGCAGAGAAATTTGAATAATTCTAATCTAGAATCTAAAAAGTTAGAAAATAGAACTCAAAAATATTCAACAAATGAAAATATATCGTTTGGAATGGGAACAATTAACCCCCAAAAAGGCAATAATGTACTTGCTAAGATTATAAGTCGTATAGTTAAGATTGGACAACAAGAAGCAAATGCGAATAGTATAGAGAAAACTGATAATATTGTTAATGAAGTCGTAAAAAAAGTTACTGATAATAGTTCAAACTTCAAGAATGAAATAAAAAAAGTAGATTCTGTCATAGAAAATCAGAATTTAAAAGTGAGCTCAGATAATAACTCTCCAATTGCAAATATAATAGAAAATAATACCGAAGTTAATGAGATTATCATGCCTAATTATTCTGAGGAATATAATTTTTTCAAAAATCTTGCAGATAAAGCTCCATACAAAGGCGATTGGTATGCAGAAAATGGTATGATTCAAGCATACTACCATGACTCAGGTGCTCTTATGCAGGTATCAGAGCGTGATTCTAAAAACACAAAATGGCTTAACTTGGCTTTTTTTGATAAAAATGGGAAGTTAGAGTCTGGTGAAAGGACGTATCCTGAAATTATAAAAAGATATTCTTTTTATGGAAATGGTAGGTTAAAGCAAGCTGGCGAGTATAATCCCACAACCAATAAATGTGTTAAATTCCATTCTTTTTATGAAGATGGAACACTAGAATCAATTATAAATTTTGATCCAATAACAAAGAAAAAACTTAAACAAACATGCTATCTCCCGGATGGTAAGGGTATAGGGTGTATCGTAGAATATGACCCTATAACTGAAAATGAACTAAAAGAAATAGTTTATCATTCAGATGGAAAGAATATAAAAAAAATTACGGATTATGATACAAAAAATTTTGGTTGTACTAAAAATGAAAAATATTATCAAGCAGACGGTAAAACTTTGGAAAGAATTATTGATTATAATACATCGGAAGAATTAGTTATTGGTAAAGTTGAAAAAATGGAAGTTTTTTCAAGAGTTTTGAAAGACACGTATTATCATGCTGATGGCAAAAATATAAAAAGAGTTATATTTTATCCAAATCGCTACAATAGCGAGTTTGATAAAATACAAACAGATTATCAAATAATCAATGGTACAAATCGTAAAATTAAAGAAACATTTTTTTGTGATGAAGCTCTGGAGCAGACCATCGAATATGATCCAACTACAGGACATGTAGTTAAAGATATTGAATATTATGACGAAGAAATAGAAAGCATTTCTGAATACTGGCCAGCAACAGGAAATAAACTAAAAGACACAGTTTATCCTCGTGGCGGTAAAGCCTATTCTTTTATAATTGATTATGATTCAAATGGAAATATGTTAAAAGAAACATATTATCACGCAGATGGTCAAACAATAAAAACTATTGCCACACCTGATTATGATCAAAATGGCAACAAAATAATAAAAGAAATTGAGTATTGCAAAGATGGTAAGACTATAAAATGGATTCTAGAGAAAGAGCCTGAAACAGAAAAAGTATTAAAACAAACAAATTATGAGTCGGATGGTAAAACTATAAAAGAGGTTATTGAGTATAGTTAGTAGAATTAATTTAAATTTCTAAAATTATCTGTCCCAAAATTTCTGAACTGGTCGTTCTTTTACAAGGACAGTGGAAATATTTTGTAAAAAATTTTA
>CAJMDF010000067.1 GCA_905212085.1 uncultured Clostridium sp. | reverse complement strand
TTTAATTATAATAAAAGTTTATAGTCCATTTACTGCAATAAGGACAACTCCAATCTTCATACCCATAAGGACAATTTTTGTTATATGTTTCATCATCAATTTCAAAGTTTTCCCATTTATCGCCCCAATTTTTAATTATAGATTTATAATAACTAATTGCTTCAGATTCAGAATTAAACCATTTTTGCGAATTTCCTACTCCAACCCCATGATTACTACCAGAACATTTGTAGGTTTCTATTTTTTTATTTTCTTCTTGTTTTGGTTCTACTATTTTTGGAATCTCGGTTTTTACTACTTCTTTTTGCTCTTCTTTAGACTCTTTTGATTTGGTTGTTGGAGTTGCTTTCTTTATTTCAGGTGTTGGACTAACTATTTTTTCTTCTTGTTTTTCTTCTTGTTGTACTTCTTTTATTTTAATTTCCTCATAATTATTTACTATTTGGCTTTTGGTTTCTTCTCTAAATTCATTATCTTGAACATTATTATTTTCATCTATTTCAGAAAATTCAATAACATTTTCTTGAACATTATCAAGATTCGTTTGGTTATCTTTTGATAAAATTTCAGAAGATTCATTATTTTTATTAAGTGATTTCATCGTTATAGTTAAACTTAAAGTAATTATAATTAAAATTATACTTGAGAAAAATATATATTTTTTCATAATACATCCCTCCTATTACTTTCAGGATAGCGTGATTTTAAAACTTTATCAAATGTGTAAATATATATAATTATAATAATTTATACATTTACTCTTTAGTTAGTAATATAGTTAGTAATAATAGGGATTGTAAGGGAAAGAAAATAAAAATTATCTGCAATCTCTTATTTTCTGTTTCCACTCTTTTTGATATTTTTCTAATAATTCCATAATCTTGTTGTTAATTTGCTCATTTGAATAGTTTTTAGGAAAATACTGTCTAATATTGTCGTACGAAGTTTTAAATTGCTCTTTTTGATTAGGTTTCTCTGCACGCATAATATCTTCAAGTTTATCTTCAGTCAATTCTCCTTTTTCATCAAGTTTTCGGAGTATTTGGGCTTGACTTAATGTTGGAGTAGCTTCATCATATTTAAAAATGTCATACAAAATTTCTTGGTTATCTTCACTTATATAAGACAATTCAACAGCAGGTCTTAAAGCGATTCTTTTTTCATCGACTAATTCTAATAATTCAGGTATTAAATAAGTTAATCGTATAAATCTTTGAATGTTTGATGCACTTTCGCCAACTTTTTCAGCCAATACTTCTCTTGATGTCTGCTTCTGTTCCATTGGGTCAGAAGTTAAATTTTTTCCTTGATGTTTCATTGCTTCTAATTTCATTCTATAAGCAAATGCTTTTTCTGAAGGAAGTATTTCTTCTCTTTGAATATTTGAATCAACCATTAAAATAGTTGCTTCATCATCTGTTAAATCTTTGATTATACAAGGTATTTCTGTTAAGCCTGCTCTTAAAGCTGCATGTTTTCTTCTATGACCTGAAATCATTTCATAACTTCCATCTTTTCTTTGTCTTACTATTGTTGGAAGTATAACACCCTTAACACTAATGCTTTTGACTAAATCATCCATTTCTGCATTATCTAATACTTTGAATGGGTGTTCTGGAAAGTCCTGTATTTGTTCTATTGGAAGATTTATAACATGTTCTTTTTTAGCCTCATCTCTTTCTTCTTGTGTCGTAAATATGCTATCTAGTGAAGCAAGGTTCATTTTTTTCTTTGAATCTTTCATCTTGTAAAACCTCCTTTACTAAATTTTCATAAGCTTTTGCAACAGTTCCGTTCTTATCATATTCAAATACACTTGTTCCTTGAATTGTTGCTTCAGCTGTTTTTACTGCTCTAGGTATTTCTGTATCGTATATTTTAATAAATTGTCCATAGCTCTCCTCAATTTCTTGTCTAACTTCTTTATCTAAATTAGTTCTTTTATCAACTAAAGTTAATACTATTCCTTTAATTTTTAAGCTAGGATTTATTGTTCTTCTAACTTTAGAAACAGTATCAAATAAATAAGTCATTCCTTTAGCAGCAAGGTATTGGCTTTGGACTGGAACAATAATTTCATCACTACATGCTAAACAATTTATAGGAATTAGTCCTAATGAAGGCATGCAGTCAATTAAAACATAGTCATAATTATTTTTTATAGTATTTAAGCAGTTCTTTAATACAAATTCTCTACTCATAGTATTTCCTAAAGAAAGTTCTACTCCTGAAAGGCTTAAATCTGAAGGAATCAAATCTATACCTTCTTTATGGTGCAATATACCATCGTTAATATTTAATTTTTCATCCATCATTTCTGCATTCATTATTTCAGTTAATCTTATTGGCATTTCTTCTAGTTTATTATACCCTAGACAAGTAGTAAGGTTTCCTTGCGGATCTGCATCGACTAACAAAACCTTTTTTCCTTCCTTTGCAAGAGCAACTCCTAACGAAAGCGTTGTTGTAGTTTTTCCAACTCCGCCTTTTTGGTTTGCAATTGCAATTACTTTTGTATCTTGCATTTTTCCCTCCTTTTTCTGAAGGTATAAAAAATAAGCTGAATAAACTTTATTCAACTTAACTGTTAGATATTATTTCAATAACCATATTTAATAGGAATTTTAAAATAGAATTATAATATTATTTGTATATTTGAATACAAAATATGAAAAGTGATATCATAGGGGGTTACTATTATCAAAGTTTTGTGCAATAAGAGATAGGAGCAAAATAATAGAACCCCTTTTAGAGTCCTACCTACAAGTTCTTGTAACTACTAGCCTTAACGGCTT
>CAJMDF010000066.1 GCA_905212085.1 uncultured Clostridium sp. | reverse complement strand
GACGTTGTATGAGTGTTGATTTTAGCTTTATATCCTAATTTATTAAATGTGTCTTTTTGCAAAAAAAAGAGAGTGGGTAGTCAGTCCACTCTTTTATGCTCTGTTGTCCGGTCATTTCTGTTGAGCCAATTGTAGATGTAGTTGGCGGCCACACCTGCTATAACAGAAACTAAAAAATCACAAAATTGTTGTACCACGTTCTCACCTCCTTCGCGTTGGTGAGCCCAGACAACAGAAAGATTATATCATAATTAAAAAACGCTCCTAATAATTTTAAAAACACTGTTCATCACTTTATATGTTGGCCATCCTAAAAAGCCTCCAATAAATACAAGCAAAAACCCGGCCGAAACAAATGCTATCCACTTATTGATCCATACATTTTTAAAGTTGATCCAGAATTCTTTCTTTTTCAAATCTGCACTGATTCTATCAAGCTCTTCCTGTTTGGATTCAATTGATTTATTTATAGTTTTTAATTTGTTTTCTTGATATTCTATGTGCTCTGAAAGGTGTTTTATTTGTTCCTTAAGAACAGTTTCCTGGTTTCTGTAGTTTAAATCAAGCTCTTTTCTTTTTGCCTCGTATAGCGCATTTAATGAGGTTGTATCCGTAATATTGTCGTTTAATTCAATGATTTGCTGATTCATTACCTGCTGGTTATAGGCAAACTTATCTAATCTGTCATTCAATTGTTCCTTCTCTTTTGCTGCAGCCACTTCATTTTGTGCGAATACAGAACGAATCAGTTGTCTCATTGCATCTTGATTAGAATCTAATTCTTGTTTTTTACAAGCGACTGTTTGTTCTAATTCGTCTTTCTGTGTCTGTATCTGGTACTGCTGATTACTTGTTTGTTGTACCTGCTGCTTCAATCTATCCAGATTGCTCTTTTTAGATATCGATCTCATATCCTCGGCTCCTTTCTATCTTTCTTTCATGTTCTTCAATCAGAAATGTAGCTTTATCTATACGTTCTTCAAAACTCAATCCTTTGATTTCCTGTCGATATTCTTCCTGTGTGAGGTCTTTATATGCTTCCGGTTCTAATACCTTTAGCTGACTTAACATCTCTTTTTGGCGCATATCCTGTTCTTCTATGTCATGTATCAGACTTAACTTGCTGTCTATCACTTCTGTAAATTCATGATCAAGATGATTTAGATCTTCAATCTGATTGCTTAAACTTTTAATTTCATTATCAAGTCTTTTATTTTCTTTAAACATGTCATTGAATTTATCTTTTATTCCATTCCAGGCCTTTGCAGCCTCATATTCTCGGCTTTTGCGTTTGATATATATTTTAAGATTTCGGAGTGTGTCCATGACCCAGTCTGCCATTTCATGTACTAACTCAATTGCTTTTGGTGTTATTTTCTTTTCTTTAGCATTTGCCTCTTTTACATTTTCTAGGACTTCTTGTTTAATAGAAATGTAATTTTTTAATTGTATCGGTTCTAATTCGATATGTTGTTTTACATTTTCGTTATATCGTTTAACTTCTGCATTCCACGCTTTTGCATTATCTAAATAATCTTTACTTGCTCCTTTGTATAACTTCTTCTGTGATAGATAGGGGTTATTTTTTATACCATCGTGTAAATCTAATTTGTAACCGTACTTATTTAAAGTGTCTTTGACTATCTTGTTTTTGTGATGTAACCACCAACGTTCAGTAAATTTTTTATCCTTTACTTTGAATATGTCCGTTTGATATTTGATGTTACCCTCTTTATCTCGTTGGACTTCTCCCTTTTTATGAACCAATACAGCATTTTCACTATTTGCTTTTGCTAATTTATGCGTATCTTTGTCATGCCAAATGTCTTTCTTGTATACTTTAGGCTCAAGATCTATTTGGTTTTCACGCTCACTAAAAAGAATATGGACATGAAGATTCGTGCGATTGTGATTCCAATGAACTGCATATTCATAGTCCTTATTTTCGCCAACTATCTCATGAGCCAAGTCATCGCAGATTTGCTCTAATCTGCATTTATCTTCGGCAAGTTTATTCGGTAAAGCAATATGTACTTCAAGTGCCTCATTATTGGCAACATTCGATTTTTGATGTTCCTTTTCAAAAGAAGAATGTTCCTGCCATGAGTATTGCATTTCTTTTTTTTGCAATACGATTTTTTCTTGTCGCTTCTCATCATTCAAATAATCAGAACGACCAACTACATTTGAAATTTTGGCTATTCTACCATAAACTGTTGCCATAAATTTCACTCCTTTCTAGCCGTCTGCAAGACCGCAAACCCTTACGGCGATAGCCTTAAGGTTGAGTTTGCGCTCTCAATCGGCGAGGCCTTATATTCTTATTGTAGCACATGTTTTTCTAGTGAAAAAATATATATTTTCTTGTCTCTAGGTCTTTGACAAAAATGAACTTCAATTATATAATTGTATTACAAGTAATACATAGAGGAGGGCTTATTATGACTACAATTTCTTTAAGAGTTAATGACGATGAATCTAAATTAATTCATGACTATGTTTCTGTTAATCAGTTAAACATGAGCCAGTTTATTCGTGATGCTGTTCTGGATAAAATAGAGAATGACCTTGACCTTGATGAAGATCGTATCTTATATGCGTTTGAAAAAGCTAAACAAGAAAAGACATATGATCATACTGAAGTTTGGAAAATGCTTGGTGTCTAAATGTATAAAGTAGAATTTACTGAATCTGCAGTTAAACAGTTAAAAAAATTAGATAAGCAAACTGTTCGTGTTATAAAAAACTGGGTTATCAAAAATCTAGTCAATACGCCTGATCCAAGACTGCATGGAAAAGCTTTGAAAGGGAATCTAAAAGGTATTTGGAGATACAGGGTAGGAGATTATAGATTGTTTGCATCGATTGAAGAAGAGATAATAACTATCAGTATTTTTGAAATCGGTCATAGAAGGGATATTTATAAAAAATAAAAAAGAGCGTTTATGTCGTGCTCTTTTTTATTGAATATATAAAACTGGATAGGGATAAATCAACCTTTAAAAGTCATAGGGATTT
>CAJMDF010000065.1 GCA_905212085.1 uncultured Clostridium sp. | reverse complement strand
ATTAATTAATAATATTTTTATTAAATTCTTCTCTATCCAAAAATGGAAACATATCCTCTAATGTTGGAGAAATCATTGTTCCATCATCCAGCTTTTTTGCTGACAATTTCGGCAAGAATGCATACTCTTTTTGAACCATTACCTCACAAATTACAGGTTCTCTATGTAATAATACATCTTTAATTTTAGAATCCATTTCTTCAGGAGAAGAAATCTTCACGGCATTTATACCAAAGCCTGCAGCTAACTTACAAAAATCAGGTACACTAACACCACTATCGCTTCCAGAACCAGTCATATGTCCTTCAAAGAAATTTCTTTGTGTTTGACGAATAGAAGAATAACCTGAATTATTAATTATAAAGATCTTTAATGGTAATTTATTATATAAAACAGTCTGCAATTCTTGAATATTCATCATTATAGAACCATCTCCGGCTAAAGATATCACATTTCTGCCATTAGCTTCATAACAAGCACCAATTGCAGCAGGAAGATCATACCCCATTGAGGCATCTCCGGAATTCCAAAAAACTCTTTGATTTTCTTTAATAATAAATGTTTGATGAGTACATACACAGGCTGAACCGTTACCGGCAACTAATATATCTCCGCAAGACATTAATTCAGATAATTTATGAATAAAATCATAAACATTTATAATATTATCCTTGGAATGATATTCTTTTGTATTTTCAAAAGAATATTTTTTCACTAAATTTTTACAAAATCTTAACCATTCACTTAATTCAAGATTTGGAAATAATTTTGAAAACTTGGGAATAAAGTCACTTAAATCAGCACAAATCTTTAAATCCGGTACAATAGTTGGCTTGTCAAGTTCTTCTTCATCAATATCTACAACAATCTTATAAGCATTTTTAGCGAAATTTTCCCAATTATAACTTATTTGTCTAATATTATTTCTTGTCCCTAAAAATATTATTAAATCAGCATTTTGCAAAGTAAAATTACCTGCGCGCTGCCCTACAGTGCCAATTCTGCCACAGAAGTTTTTATGCTCAGTAGGGATCAAATCAACCCCATTAAAAGTAGTAACTACAGGGATATCTGTATTATCCAATAAACTGAGCAATTCATTCTTTTGACCTGCAAGTCTTATACCATGCCCGCAAACAAGTAATGGTCTTTTGGCAGTTTTTAATTTTTCAATTACACTGTTAATTTTTAAATCATACACACTCTTACTTGGGGTTATAAATTCTTTTAAATCATCCTCTTCAATTAAAGCAGATTGAACATTCATAGGAATATCAAGCCATACAGGACCTTTTCTACCACTAGTAGCTTCATAAATTGCTCTATCTAAATGGTATTTTATTTCAGTTGGATCAATAACCATTTTTGCATATTTAGTCAGAGGGGAAACAACTGAAATTATATCAACCTCCTGATCACCCAGTTGTCTTAAATGAATATTTTTGCAGGACTCCATTGTCGTAGAATATTTAACTTGACCTGAGATATACAAAACAGGAACAGAATCAGTCCATTGACCAAATACACCATTTAGGCAATTTAAACCGCCAGGGCCTGTTGTTACATTAACAACTGCTAATCTCTGATTTATTCTTGCATACCCTTCTGCTGCAATTGCACAAGCTTGTTCATGATGATTAGCAGTATAAGATAAATATCTACCTAAACTGTCATTTAAATGCATTGCTCCACCACCTGATACCATGAAAAAATGATCAACATGATGAACTTCTTTTAATCTTTTAGCTATATAATCTGACAATTTAATTTTAGACATTTATTTAATTCCTCTACATTACTCACAACATAAGTTGATTCTTTAATTAAAGATGATTTATCCTTATCATACCCCCACAATACTGCGATATCCAATACTCCTGCCTGTTTAGCTGCCCGAATATCAGATAACGAATCCCCAATCATAACCGTTTCGGATTTTTCTAAATGATACCTTTCTAATATATCAATAATCATATCAGCTTTAGAGATTTGTCTTCCAAATTTATCTATAGAATAGACATCATCAAACATATTCAAATTGAACTGCTTAACAATCCTCATAGTTGGCTTATCAGGTTTTAATGTCGCAATAAATAACTTATATCCAGATCTTTTCAAATTTAACAAAAAATCATGTATACCTAAATATAACTCGCTTACATCATTTTCATCATAATCATAAATTTTACGAAAATTTGACGTTATAGCAGCTATATTATTTTCATTTAACTCTCTACCCGCGATTAATTTAATAATTTCTTTTAACGGAGGGCCAATCACATCAGAGCTTAACCTCGCCTGATCAAAATCTACTCCTGAAAGCTTAAATGCTTTATCAAAACAGGATAAAACTTCTTTTGAAGAATCAATTATAGTACCATCCAGGTCGAATATAAAATTTTTAAGCATACATACCACCCGCTTCTTCTATTAATCTTTTATATCTATTCTCTAACATAATCAATCTTTGAGCATCTTCTTCAAAAATCATTTTATAAAATTCTCGTTTATTTCTCAACCACATTAATTCAAAACCTACAGCTTTTAAAATTCCTTTATCTGCATTTTTATCTTCAATAGCCTTTTGAGCATCAAATATAATTTTTCTGGTTTCAAATCTTGTTAAAGCATTTTTAGGCAATCTTCTGAAAAATGGCAAAGAATGAGCAGATACACCTCCACCAATTACCATTTCTTTATTTGCTTTTAACATTTTTTCTGCAATAGAATTTGCAATTTTAAAAATTTCTTCACTATTAATATCTTCACGAGTCATTCCCATAGAACCGGTCATATCAACCCTGCCTAAAACAACACCTTTAACATCTTCAAAAAAATCTGATTTAATCATATCATCTAAATTTTTATAACCCAATAATGTTTCTATATTAATAAGGAACTTAATTCCTGATCTTTCTTCTTCAGGAAATACAAATTTTGTAGCTTGAACGTACTTTTTCATCGCATAAGAGGATTCAATCATAGGAGCAACAATAGTATTTACCCCAATTGTTCTGGCATCAAACATATCTTTTACAGCCTCACATCCCCCTATCTTTATGGTTAAATCAAGCCCAGCCTTTGTTACGACCTCTTTTAGTCTTAAAGCTTCTTCTAATCTTGTACCTTCTGCTTCAAACTCAGCTTTGACACCTATTACATGGTGATTTTCTCTTAAATCTATTAATGTATCCAACATCTTTTTTTCTAAATTATTCATAAACTCTCCTTATATTTATTTTTAT
>CAJMDF010000064.1 GCA_905212085.1 uncultured Clostridium sp. | reverse complement strand
ACTTATTCGTAAATTTTCGCAGCGTAAAGTACATAATGCTGCGAAAACAAAGCATCTCTATATTAACTATAGCTTTATTTATTATAATTGTATTTATATTTACTTTAATAAATATATCAAAATATCGTTTTGGTTATTTTATAAAAGGTCCAATTATGCAGTATACGCATAATAAATCAGATATAATTACTTTAAATGATGGTAACATTCTAGTTTTTGGAACAAATGAATATAGAATTTCGGAAAATACCCAAATAGCCAAATTAGTAAGACAAATTCCATTTGAAATATACAATCCTGATGAAAACAAGTTTATAAATTATAAATTCCCTATTGATTTTGCTTATCTGCCAAAAGGATTATTACTTAATGACAATCAATTACTATTAACTTTTGTATATGATTACAAAAAAACAAATGTCAAATTTCCTTATTCTTCGATGGCAATAGTTAATTTAAAAACTAAAAAATTTGAAAAAATTATTCAAAAAAAAATAAATAAGCAATATAAACCCAATTTGGAAAATACAAGTTTTACGTTATTAAATAATGGTGAAGTTTTGATTATAGATTTTGAAAATCAAATTTCAGAAATATATAACTACAAAAATAATAGTTCAAAGGTATTGAATATTAAAATTAATAAACAATATGGAAGTAAAGTAATTGCACATGACAAAAATAAAGCATTAATTTTTAACAATTCAGGAAACGTTCAAGAATTTGATGATTCAACGCTAAAATTTAAGGTTTTAGGGAAATATTCTGGGAGGGAAAATGCAATATTAAAAAGAATTAACTCTAACGAAATCTTACTATTAGGAGGAAATGAATATCCATTTTCATTTACTGTACCATCTGACAATGGGCAAGAAATAGAAATTTATAATACGAAAACTAATACTTCAAAAGTAATATGTAAGTTACAAAAAAAACGAAATTACGACTACAGAAACAAAATCTCAAGTTTTGCCTTAGCTCCAATTAATAACAGGTATTATTTAATATCAGGTGGCCAAGCAGGTTCCCCTACTTGGAGTTTTCATCTTAAATCTACAGAAATTCTTGATTAAAAAAATAACAAAACCATCAAAGGTCCAAATATGAAATCTGCACACTTTAACCATAAAATGATTCCATTAAAAAATGGGGATATATTAATTTTTGATAATCAATATGACTATCATTTTTCACAGTCAACAGAAATATTTAAAGTTAGGAAAGGAGTAAAAAATGAATGAACATTATTATGACAACAGATTTTGATTTTGAAAAACTTACTATGTTACTTGGCTTAATTTAAGGAGTAACTTGGATGGTTATTAGTTTGTTATTGCAAAACCATATTTCTAACAAAATGGATTTTATCAGAGCAATTGTTAAGACTTCTTGTTAAATTAAAATTATATAATTTTTTATTTAGCGATGTAAAGTATATTAATTATGTTTATCCTTAGATCTATTCAAATACTTATATCCAATATAACTTCCCCCACCTAAGCCCAAAATTGCAAAAACTGCTTTAAGGTAGTTGGAACTTTTTGGGAAAGATTTTTTTTGTGAGGCTTCTTGGGGAAGATATTTTTTTTTTGCTCCATCTATTAAGGCTTGTAATTTCTCTGACATGCCTGCTTTAAATTCCTTATTCTTTTGTGCGTGATTTTTTATTATAGTTTTTATACCTTCATCCAGATTACCAATCTCAACAGCTATAACTTTACCAATACCGGAAAATGTATCCAGTAATGGTTGTAATTTTGAATTTTTCTTGTTTATTACAACACTATAAATAGGTAATTCTTCTAACTTTTTAAGATATCCATTCTCACTAAGTTCTTTTCTCAAGCCATTTATATATTCACTATTTTCACCACAATAGACTCTGCGTAAATCCTCTAAACGTTTTGGCATTTCTTTTCTATAAAAGTCTTTATAAGATGATCTGTTTTCGCAATCTTTTACAAAGGTTTCATCCAAATATCTCAATGGGTTAAGCATATCAAAATCATTTGAGCCATCTCCCGCAGCTATAACAATATCATTATTTTTAATCGCAGATCTAAGCGCCATCTTTGTATCATAAAGTTTAGTTAATGCCCCATTTTCAAACTTTGGAGTTAATGAGCAAGATATTCTATGATGATTTTGGGTATTTGCAGCTTCCCAAGCCAAATCATATTGAATATTATTTGACGACATAAATGATTTCAAATCTCCAACGAAGTTATCATAAATCCAATTTCTTTCCGGACAAGAGCCATAATCAGGAGGGAAAATAAGATGAAATTTTAAGTTCCCATCATTTCGTGAACCTAAAACATATTCGGCTACTGGAATTTTATGTTCTTTTATATTTTCGCCTTCTCGAGGAAGATTTTGCCAATCATTTATATTTAACTTGCCCGCACTAAATAACGACCTGTCGCCGTAATCAGAAACTGAATGCTCTGAATCTGCCTCAACTAAACGAATTTGATATTTACTTGCCAATTTTCTTATTTCAGAATGGATTAAACCTCCATCCCAATTTGTTAATTCCTTTATATGTCTTTCTTTTTCTTTTAACGGTGAATTATACTCAAAAGGGAATTTGCCTCGTTCATAAAAATCCTTGTCACAACCTTTTCTTACAAACCTATCACTACCATCCTTTGTAATAACTGTTTTGGGAAAAGGTAATCTGAAATCTCTCATTTTTAATAACCAAGAAATTGATTCATATTCCCCAAATGTACGTCCCGTTGTAATATTAAAATGAACATCCTCACTTGCCGCGTGTAAAAACTTATCCATTTTGTCGCAATATTTAACCATAAACCCATTTTCATTGGGATTATGCAAAGAGGAATGCCTCGCAGGACAATATGTACCGTCAAAATCCGAATACACATCGACTTTCCCTGCTGCAAAAGCGATATTATCACGTATCCCTGTTATACGCACAATTTACACCTCAAAAGACTCAATTTGGGATTTATTATTTAGATTGAAAAACAAAAATAAAACAATGTCAACATTATTGAAATTCCCACTAGGCTTAATAATTTGAAGTGGAATTAATATTTTATGATTAATTTTATCAAAGTGAGAGATATTCAAAATTAATAGGAGTGAATATTTTCAGAGAGTGTTATCCGCTTAAAATTACATTTTAGCTGAGCTTTGAGGGTGCTTCATTATCAGGTATATATGTTTATCAATGTTCAATTGACAATATTTTTGCTATATAGTATTGTCAATTGAAGAACTTTGCAAATATTATATTTTATTTAAAATTGGGTTA
>CAJMDF010000063.1 GCA_905212085.1 uncultured Clostridium sp. | reverse complement strand
TGAAAGTAAAGCTAACAGAAAACTTTTTATAAATATTTATTTTTCTAATAATTGAATAATATAATCCACATATTCTAAAACTGCATTTACAGAACAAGCAGAATCGTTTTGATCACAATTAGCGATATTTTCACTGATACTAAGGAGCTTATTATAACTCTCCGGATATTTTTTAGACAATAAAGTAATATAATTATATGCCTGTTCATCAGCATTTTTCATAAACGGTAAAAATGCTAACCCTACTAATGCAGCTTCTTCCTTTTGTTTTCTTTTATATGATATCTCAAAAAATTTGATAGCATCATTTAAATTTTCATCAGAACCATCATACAAAAAGGAATATAATGCAAAAACTGCTAAATTAGGATATAAATCATCAGGTATATCATAACGTACAAGAAATGGTTTCAAATACTTATAAAACATCAATAAATTATTCTGATTTAAAGCATAATTCGTATATACTGTAAATTGATTTTCATCAGCATTTTCGACTAAAAAATCAGTCCATTTTGAGTTATTTAAATTTTTAATTTGCTTATTGTTAATTTTGGAAACATAATATTCATTAGGTAATGCAAAATTTATATTCTGCGATTCAGAAGGATTAAATTGAGATGTAATTATCCCAATTAAATTTCCATTTGAATTTAATAAAGCTCCTCCACTAGAGCCAGACGAAATAGGAGCAGAGAATTGAATATAATCTTTTGTATATTGGTTAATCATTCCATCTGAAAAAACAAATTGCAAACCTTGAGGATTAGATATTGCATAAACTTTTTCCCCAACTTTTAAATGATTTGTAGAATTAATTGATATAGGTACAAATTTTCTTTTAGTATCTAATGTTAATATCGCGACGTCTGACAATGGATTTATATACCTAAACCCATTAACATAATACATTGAGCCATCCTCTAATTTTACAATTATATAATCAGCATTAGCAATTACATGGAAACAAGTCACAAAAGTACCATCATCTTTTAAAATAACCCCACTTCCAGAGCTATCTTGTGTTTGAACATATACAACAGATGACACATTTTTACTATATATAACAGATGGAGAATAATTATGCATCTCCTGAGTCGATGCTAATACATAATTGGAACCAAATGAAAATAAAATAAATAACAATACAAAAATTATTTTTTTAATCATATCAATTAACCACTACCATACTTAACACAACATTTTTACAATAACATAAATAAAGCAATAATTAATAATAAAATAAAAAACTTTAATAGAAAAACCAATCCAATAAAAAATTGCGCTTGGCGCGATTCGAACGCGCGACCTATCCCTTAAAAGGGGAGTGCTCTACCTGCTGAGCTACAAGCGCAAATTTATAAATGCTATTCATTTCGTCAGTGATATTATCTTAGCAAGAACAAAATTTAATGTCAACACTTTTATTAAAAAAAAATTACGACCTTAAAAAGATCGTAATTTCCAAGCTATTTTAGATGAATATATTTCTTTGCGCAATCAAACATGGAATTCACGAGAGCTGCATTTGAATATATATTCATGCCATTGGACTCTAAGACTTGTTTCATCCGCTTTTCCCACATCGAGTAAATATCATCTTTACTTAAATCCAGAACTTGAGCTATCATAGTAAGTTCTTTAAAATCAATCGGGATAGGCAATGAGCCTCTTAACATGTCCACAATATCTAAACGTTTTTTTCTCGGAAATGCTTTCAAGAAATTGACAGTTGTCATGCCTTTTTCTTTCATTACATCTTTGAAAAATTCAACAGAATCATCTATTAAAATAGGCTCCTGAGGAATTTTATATTCTTCGAATTCTTCAGGCTGAATTTCCATGACAGTTGCAATTCTTTCTAAAGTTGTACCACGAGTTGAAAAAGGAATAGCATCATCAATTAAATTGTAAACATAAGATAGTGTCACACCAATCATTTCAGCAAAATCCTTTTTGTGCAGAGAATTTTTTTCTAAGAATTTTGCAACTTTTTCTGAACTTTTTTCTTGAATTATCGGTTTATTCTTCATAGTCACATCCTCTTCTTTTAGCATTTTTAAAATAAATGTTTTCTATCTTTTTGTTAAGCGTAAAGATGGTAAATCACAACGGTAATATTTATTTACGTTAAAATAATAAATATAAAGGATTATAAAATATGAAATTAATCACAGGACTTGGAAATATAGGCGACAAATACTGCTTTACAAGACATAACGCAGGATTTATGGTACTTGATAAATGGGCATTAGATAATAATGTTTCATTCAGAGAAGAAAAAAAACTCAAATGCTTTATTGCAAAAATGGGAGATAATCTACTTATCAAACCGACAACTTTTATGAATTTGTCAGGAGAAGCAGTAAGAGCTGTCATGGATTATTATAAAATTGATGTGAAAGATATTTTGATTGTCTATGACGACATTGCATTGGATTTAGGCAGAATAAGATTTAGAGCAAACGGATCTGATGGCGGTCATAACGGCATAAAATCAATTATTAAACATGTAGGAACTAAAGAATTTGACAGATTAAAAATAGGCATAGGACCTCAGCCAAATATTCCTTCAGAAAATTATGTACTGCAAAATTTTCCGAAGGAACAACATGACGAATTAAAAAACGTTTTAATCAAAGCTGATGATGCGATTGAATTTTATCTTGAAAACGGAATTCAAAAAGCGCAAAATCAATTTAATTAAAAACCTACAGGATAATCTTTTTTAAATTCAAACCCATCCTCAATAAAGAGTTGAGAACAAGCAGGAACTGCAATATCTAAACTAGTTGATTTACATCTGGTTATTAAATCATCCCTTGTATATTTTTTTCTTTCAGATATACTCATTGGCAATAAAGCAACAGTATCTTTTGCTGCATTCAAAGAATTTACCGGACGTTTACCAAAATAAAATAATGTTTTACCAGCGACTAGTTTTATCCTTTTCTTTGGATCTCTAGTTTTTTTATAATTAGGAACAACTGTAAAAGCTCCTCCATAAATATTTACCGCTACACCATTAGGCAAAATAAAACTCTTTCCATATAATACAGTTGCCATCCCTGTATCAAAAATATCTCCTAAACCAGCACTATTTATTTTTACATTCCCTGATAAATTATCTTTCAAATAATCTTCAAAAAGAGCATTAGCACATGCTGTAAATTCATAACCTGTTGGACAAACATCTTTTCTATACTCTAAAGCATAATAACTACTAAATGGAATACCTGTCAAAGCTTGTTCTTTAGCTACTGCATTTGATAATATCGAATAAGTTTGCTTTAACTTTGTTGCGATAACCTTTTTTTGATAATTTGCAATCAGTGTTGGTAATGTCATTGCTGCGACAACACCAATTATTCCTATAGTAATTAAAACCTCTGCTAATGTAAAACCTCGTTTATTTTTAGGGTGATGTACTAAACATTTTTTTAGGACATTTTTAACCCTGCAAAAGCATTGTAGAACGAGCTCTAAATCGCCCCCCCCCCGACTGCTACGCAGGTAGACACTTCAACACTAGATTGATTGCTCT
>CAJMDF010000062.1 GCA_905212085.1 uncultured Clostridium sp. | reverse complement strand
TGAGATCTTTGACCTCCGGGGCAAGGCTCTCAATCGTGCCGCCCAGATTGCAAAGACGATGGGTGCGTTTCTGCCTTTCGCCTTTCTCCAGATATTTCTTTCTGTTCTCAAGACGGTTGAGCTTGTGCTTCTCCTGTGCAAGCTGCGTCTCGGCTCGTTCCTTTTCGGCTCGGAGCTGTTCAAGGGTTTTCGGTTTTGTCATTGTGATTGACCTCCTTTTTTGATTTTGGGGATAAAAAAAGACCGTCAACTTTTCGCATAGTGCGACCAGTCAACGGTCTGATTTTCCGTATTTACTTGTTAATCTGGGTATGAGAAATTGAAAATTATTTAATTCTCTGTGTGCCTAATTGTAATTGCTCAACCGCTATTTTTGTTTTATTGTCATCTTCCTTTTGGAGATTTTCTATTTCCGAACTCCGAATAGTCAAAATGATTTCGTCCCCAACCTGTAAATCATCAAGAGTTATAGCTACAACATTTTGTGTATCATAATTACAATAAATCATTGGAATTTTGGAACAGTCAATAAGACAATCATTCCCTAAAACACCTTTTTCTTCGCTATCTTTTGTGGTTATGATTTTATTTTCTTTATCAATTTCTGTTATTATCGCATTGACACCTAAAGTAAGTGGTTCGTTTGTTTGTTGTCCAGAACACGCAACTAAAGTAAACGCACAAATGAATATACATAATGCCATTATCATTTTTTTCATCATAAGTCCATATAGATTGTCCTTCTTCAAAATCTACATTGGATATAAAGTCTCTATAATATTTTGTAACACCTCCAAAATAAGATTTATCGGAACTTATGTTGTAATCTTTATACACATCGCCATTTATAGATATTTTATATTTTGACTTAGACTGTATTAAATTTTTATATTCACTTGGAATTCTTAATATTCTTGCTCTTACATCATTTTTAGTAATTCTTCTCTCAATTATTTTAATATTATCCTTATTAATATCATTCTCATCATCTAAAAACAAATCATTTAATTTATTAACATTAAAATAATATTTTACATCAAACATCATATCACCATGCGATTTGCAAAAATCAATTAATTGACTTCCATTTATTAAAGTTACAGGCTGATTAGTATCATCGGCTTCCTCAGTAGCACCTTTTGTATAATCACTAGTTGTAATAAATATTTTTCTTACTGACATATCTGTCTTAGAACCACGAAAATCTCTTATATCTCTAGGTCCAACTTTATTATTAATTGCATAGCATTTAGCTTGTACAGCATACTCAATAGTATTTAAATTTAACTGTTCAATTTCTTTTTTGTTACATTTTAAATCTATGCCACCATCGCCACGACGTTGAGTAACTTGAATATCATCAAAATCTAACCATTTTAAAAATATCTTGCAAAAATTTTCAAATTTATATTTATCATCATCAAAATATTTTATAAATTCTTCTCTTAATTCCTTATCACTCATATTATACCTCTAATTAAAATAAACATTTTTTATTCTTTCAAGTGCATCTAAAATATATCTTGAACACATTTTATATTCATCGATTATTATATTATATCCATTTTCATCATCACATACAAAATTCCAATATTGTTTACCAATTAAAAGTTCATCATCACTAAAATATTGTTTAACACGTTCTTGACGCCATTCATTATCTTCTCCAAACATGTTATAAGCTGTTGCCAAATAAATTCTAACTTTTTCTTCATCATCTGATAAAGCATTTTTTAAAATAAAATATTCATCTAATAATGCTTCCTTTTCACTCTTTGCTTTTTTAATATCTAAATCACCACCAGCTTTTAATTCTATAATAAAATGTTCTTTAGTATCTGGATTATAAAAGTGATTGTCAGTAACATGTTTTTTCTTGAAACTATCAATATTTTCTGGTTTATATGCTTGCAAACTAGTATAATCTTGTATTTTAGGTTTTACATGTTTGTCATATTCATTCATTATATTTGATTTTCTTTGAATCTGTTCGGGCAGTAGATATGATGATATATCCTCTAATACAACTTCGTAAGAAATATCTGCTATATCATTTGAAAGTTTCTCCAAAACCTTACCAAAACTTGAATCAAAAGATCTACAAAAAGCAGAATAAAACATAAATTCATTACCTAATTCTGAAACAAATGCATTATTTTTCTTTGCATTTATAACACCTGTTGGATCAGTCAATTCCCTCATATATCTTTTTTCAAACTTATCCACAAAATCTTTAATATTATCTCTAACTTTTTCTCTAATTTTTTGTTCATTTATTATATCCATTGCAAACCCTCCTAAATTTCGTAATTTGTTATTATCAAATGCTCAACATTTTTATCATTTCTATTTTTTATACTAACCAAATATTTTTTATCAAACGATTTTATATACAAACCTTTAACATTGTATAAATCATAAATAAAATCCGTGTTTTTTATAATTAAAATAAATTTTGCCAATGTCTTTTTTAAAGAATATGCTAATCTTTCTTGATCTTTTTGAGTGAAGTCTTTTCCTTCATAATCTGAAAAATCAGTATCATATGGCGGATCTAAAAACATAAAATCTTTTTCAGTGAGATTAATGTCGTTAAAGAAGTTCTCAAAATCCGAACAATGAATGTCTGTATTAGAAAACAGCGTATTAATTTCTCTGTTAAACATATTATCAATTTTTGATTTCATATTCTTTCTGTTATACGACATTCCACCATATGGTATATTAAATTCACCCTTGGCATTGTATCTGAACATTGACCCATAACAATACTCTCTAATAAAATAGAAATTCGCAGCTTTATATTGTGCTGATTGATCTGTTATTTTTCCCAAATTAATATCATTGAAAATTTTACGAAAATACATATAGTAACCGCTGGTGAAACCGGTAATAAGGTTTTCTCTGAGATCTTCTTCAGAAAAAGGCTTCTTATTATAATTTGCAACTGTTCTCGTAAACTTATCCGTTGAATTTTTTAATAGAAATTCGTCAAAATTATTTTTGTCTAATAACAATTTTTCACTAAATCCTGAATTTATATCATCAGATAGACTGAAAATAAATTCCTTTAACAACAAATGAAGTTCATCGGCAGATATGATATTGTTCTTAAACTTCGAAAATAGTTCCATTAACTCATTGTCTTTGCTACTGCATACTCTTACCAAATTACTGAAACTGTTATTGTAGCAAACAAGCAAATGATATAGTTGCTTATCCTGTTGTTTGATGAATTGGTAGTATTGAATTAAGGATTCTGATATATCGTTAATTGCAGCCTTATGTGGAACTAAATTGAAAAATAATGCACCGCCCCCAAAAAAAGGTTCGACATATCTGTCAAACTTCGGAATGAACGGCTTTATTTTATCAATTTCCCTAGATTTTCCGCCAGGCCATTTTATTAAAGGATTCATTTGCTTACCTCGTTATCACTTTTTATTTCGATTATATCTTCGATATTACAGTTTAACGCCAAGCATATTCGTTCCAAAGAGTCAACTGTAACATTTTCGTTCTTGCCTAGCTTAGCAATTAAAGTATTGCTTATTCCGGCGGCTTCACTTAGTTCTTTCTTCTTCATATTTTTATCTATAAGAAGTTTCCATAATTTGTTATAACTTACAGCCATATTTTCACTCGCAAAAACATTTTTAGTTCATATATTATTTTATCAAAAAAAAGAACA
>CAJMDF010000061.1 GCA_905212085.1 uncultured Clostridium sp. | reverse complement strand
AAATAAAAAATGTGATATTATTATTTTTTATAATTCTAAAAATGTTAAGCTTTTAATATTTTCATAAAACTCATTTATTGGGATTTTTTCTTCTTTTGCGCTGTTGTGAGGGTTTATAAGGGTTACAAATTTTTCATCTGCGTTTTTAATTGTGTAGGCATGGTTAATGTACAATTTGTTTCTTTTTTCTTTAAAATTGCAGATTGTTATATATTTATTTGGTTTTTCTTTTATTTTGTTAATTAATTTTTTTATATAATTGAGGTTATCACTATTCTTGTTAAAGTATGTAGTTGATTTTTCTCCTGTGATTAAAAATAAAATATCAGAAGAAAAACCTCCGGCCAGAGCGTCATTTATGTTCCCTAATGAGTGTTTACCATTAATAATATTAGGACTTTGGTTGTTAAGGGCTTCTTTGTTTTTGATTAACATCTTTTTATAATATTCGGTTGCGACCTCAATAGCTAACATATCATCATCGCCTTTTACGTAATATTTACTTTGTTTTGCAGCATTTAATGCGATTTTAGGTATAGTTACACTTGTATTTGTCCCTTTAAAATAAATAGTGGTATTGCTTTCATCGTTTTTTATAATAGCTCTTTTAATGTATTCTTGCCCTTTTTGAGAGTTTGCAAGAGCATTTACTCCGGTTAGCAGCCAACAATCATTTTTTACTTGTTTTGTATTTCCGATTTTTTTGTCTATTTTAATTTCTTCTTTGTTATAATCAATTACGTAATTCTTTCCTTTTATTGAGTCGAGATCTACTTTATAAAATTTAGGTAAAATATTATAATATTTCTTTTGAGTTTTATTTAATTCAAAGATAGTGCTTTTATCTTGCTTATTTTCTTTTATTTGTGTTTCTCCCCAATCTATAGAATTATTAGTACTAAAATAAATTGATAACATCGATATCCCCAATAAAATCCTCTTATAATATATAAAACATTTCAGCAAGAAAAATTGACAAATTTGATAAAGGCAAATTTATGAATTTTAATAATTTATTAAAGCTCGGAAAACGAAAGTCGAAACAATGTCCAAAGATTTCTCCATTTTAGCATATTGTATACTTACAGTATTGCTCTAGATTTTTCTTATATATATAGTTTCAAAGGTATTCTTATAATTCAGAAATACTGTATTTTTCTATTTTTATTATGACATGCAAGTCGAAAATGATTAGTTGTAAGTAAATTTATTTATCACAATATATTAATTTATGTAAAGTATGTTTAGTATATAAGCAATATATATTTGCCAATTGTTTTACATGTAATATGAAGATGTCTGAAACAATAGACTATACTAATATAGATAAAGCAGTAGCTTTGTTAGGACAAGGTGAAAACGTTTTTATTACAGGACCTGCTGGTACTGGTAAATCTTTTATTTTGTCCGTTTTGAAAAATAGTTTTAAAGATTATATGACATTGACTGCTACTACTGGTATTGCTTCGGGTAATATTGGAGGAACAACAATACATGCTTGGAGTGGAATTCAACAATTACAAATTCCGTTTCCAAAAATATTGTGGAAATGTAAACGTGATAATATAATTAATTGTAACTTATTAGTAGTTGATGAAATTTCAATGTTATCTGCTTTTATGTTGGAATATTTGGATAAGTTATTTAAAATGGTTAGAAAAAATAATTATCCATTTGGAGGAATTCAAATAGTCTTTATTGGAGATTTTTTACAGTTGCCACCGGTTGCAAATAAAGAAGAAATAAAGGTGTATCCAACAAAGGGACAATATTGTTTTGAATCAAAGGTTTGGGATGATTTAAATTTAAAAACAGTATATTTATCAAAAATATATAGACAAAATGATGTAAAATTTTGTAATATCCTAAATAATTTTAGACAAGGATGTTTGACTTATAATGATATAAATGAAATCAAAAATAGGCATATTACTCCAAATTTAGTAGAAAATAAGTTGCATTTATATTCACGAAAAGCTCAAGTTAAAAATTATAATCAACAACAACTAGATAAGATAACCTCAAAAGAATTTTATTATGAAGCTCAAGATAAAATTGATTCAAAATTAGCTAAAAATAGTGAGGCTAAAAAGATATTATGGAAACGTTTAGATAAAAATATTCAGGCTCCAGACATAATTGTTTTGAAAAAAGGTTGCAGAGTTATGCTATTAAAAAATTATCCAGAAGAAGATATTTATAATGGTTCCTGTGGAACAGTTATAGATATAGATGAAAGTTCTGTTACTGTGAAATTTGATACTGGTTATCAATCGAAATTTTATAAAACGGTATTTGACTATTATGAAAATGAAACTTATATTGGAACTAGATTTCAAATTCCATTTATATTAGCATATGCAATTACAATACACAAAGCTCAGGGGTTAACTCTTGATGAAGCCGTAGTTGATTGTGCCTCTGCGTTTGAACATGGACAAGTATATGTAGCTTTGAGTCGTGTAAAGAGATTAGAGAACCTTTATATATTAGACTTTAATGAACACAAAGTTTATGCTGATAAAAAAGCTCAGTTGTTTTATAAAAAATTGTTAGAAGCTAATAATTCAGGACTTATTTATACCTCAAAACAGAAAAGTATATAAATATAATATTTATTGTTTTTTATTGAAAACAAAAGTTTAGACATTAGTTTGTAATGTCCTTTTTCTTGAGAAAGCAGGAGTTCAATTATGACAGAAATAGAAATTTTAAAAGGTGACATAACAAAATTAAAAGTTGATGCAATTGTAAATGCAGCGAATAGAACTTTACTTGGTGGTGGAGGTGTCGATGGCGCTATTCATCGTGCAGCAGGGAAAGAATTACTAGCAGAATGCAGAACCCTAAACGGTTGCGAAACAGGGCAATCAAAAATTACAAAAGGCTATAACTTACCTGCCAAATATGTAATCCATACGGTAGGCCCTGTTTGGTACGGTGGCAACAAAAATGAACCGGAACTTTTGAAATCCTGTTATACAACAGCACTAAATCTTGCAAAAGAAAATAACATCAAAACAATAGCATTTCCTGCAATATCCTGTGGAGTTTATCATTTCCCGATAGATAAGTCACCATGTGCGATCTGACGGCAACAGACCTTTCCTATGCCGTGACCAGCGCATTCTACTGTGGGAAACTGGTGTTGGCCTGCTCCACTTATGACGGAGGACTGTTCCCGCCCATGAAGGAGTTTTTGGAACATTTACAGACAAAGGGATTCCGAAACCGCCGGATCGGCCTCATGGAAAACGGCTCATGGGCCCCTGCTGCCGCGCGGCTGATGCGCGCCGAGTTGGAAAAGATGAAGGAACTCCGACTGTGTGAAACGGAGGTATCGCTGCGCGGCGCACTGAACCAAACCAGCGAAGCGCAGATGGACGCTCTGGTGGCTGAGCTCTGCGCGGAATAAGCTGCAACAAACCGCAGCTATTGCAGCTATTCTCGTACAGATGATGGTCTTACTCATCTGCTTTATGTCCCAAGGGCAGAGTACCGTCATCTCAGGTTGAGGTCACGATGTGGTGTGGGGCGAGACCGGAGTCTTGAGAACGCATAAAAGCACAGCCGCAGAGTACATCTGTGGCTGTGTTTTGTGTTCAGTTGCTCACTGTTGCGTGGACTGGATATGGAGAGACAACATATCTCCCGATCTTACATGGGTTATCTTATCTGCCATCACTCTGGCAGTTTGCCTTGCAGATATGTCGGCATCCC
>CAJMDF010000060.1 GCA_905212085.1 uncultured Clostridium sp. | reverse complement strand
GTAGCTTATTATAAGGAGAACGAATGGAAAAAGAATATCATATTTTATCTCTATCAGGCGGTAAAGATTCTACAGCTCTTGCATTTTTTATGAAAGAGAATATGCCTGAAATCTTTGAAAAGTTAGAACTTGTGTTTTGTGATACAGAATGCGAATTGCCTGAACTGTATGATTATCTAAATAAGATTGAAATATTTTTGGATAAAAAAATTGTTCGAATAAAACCACCTGTGAGTTTTGATCAAATTCACTCCAGCTATGGTTTCTTACCACACCCAGCCAATCGTTGGTGCACAGTTGAGTTAAAAACAAAACCATTTCAAAAATATCTAAAAGAAAATTATTCTAATGGAATTGTAAATTTATATATTGGTATTAGAGCTGATGAATCAAACAGGGTGGATACTGCAACCAGTAAAATAAAATACATTCATGAAAAATTTCCATTTGTAGAAAATGCAATCAATAAAAAAGAAGTTATTCAAATTCTAAATGATTCAGGAATAGGATTAGCAAGTTTTTATAGCTGGAAAAGACGTTCAGGTTGTTATTTTTGCTTTTTTCAAAACAAAATGGATTGGATTTCTTTGTATGAGCATTATCCAAAACTTTTTGAAAAAGCTGTTTCTATGGAAAAGTATAGCGAAAAAATTAAACAAAACGGTTACTTTGGTTGGAACTATAAAATGCCAATCTCAAAAATGATTGAACCTGAGACGTTAAATCAAATTAAAGAAAAATACAAAAAAATAAATAAAAATAACCAAGAAAAAAATAAACAAGAAACTAAATTATTACTTGTTAATTCAGAACTATTCTAGCTTTTTACTTGTAAAATTTGGGATTTCATATAAAAATTTATCAGGAATAGATTTCCATAATCTAAAAAACTCTTTTGTCTGTTTTGCTGCAATGTCTTTATTCTTGATTATTAACATATTCTCATCATTTGCATATTCAGATGCACCAGTCCAATTTGTAGAGGCAATTATTGTATATTCTTCGTCAAAAACAGCACTTTTCTGATGCATTTTCCCATTCCAATTTTCTATCTTTACAGGGATACCAGCCTCTCGTAATTTGAAGATTTGTGCTTTTGGTTCTTTTGTCAATGTTACATCTGAAATTATTTTTATATCAACCCCTCTATTGCGTGCATCAATTAATGCATCAGTAATCCAATAATTTGTGAGATAAAACATTGAGATATAAATACTTTTACCAGATTTATTAATTAGAGGCAGTACACCTTTTGAAATGGCTCTATCCACAGGAGAAAATAAAACAGAAATTTCTGCATCAGGCTTTATTTGAATATCAGTTTTATTTGGTACCACATCTTTTAATACATGGAATTTGTTATCTTCAAACATTTGTGAAAATTCTTTTTCATATATTTGTGCAAGATATTGTGAATAGATAACAACAGAATTATTAGCATTAAAAGTCATACAGCTATCTGTAATATTTGTAGAACCTGTCCAAATATATTTCCCATCGACTATTACAAACTTGTTATGCATTAATGCAGATTGAGATCTAGTAAATTTTTCATCAAATTGTCTTTGAGCTATTGGAACAAAAACATCTGTTTTAAAACCAAATTCTTTAACGATTTTTTCTGTATCAGGGTAAAGTGATGTCCCATAATCATCTACAACACCTCTTATAATTACTCCTCTAGCTTTTGCTCTTCTTAAAGCATTAATTATTTTATCTTGTCCGGCGAAGCCATACGCTGCAATATCAATTGAAGTTTCAGCGTTATTAATTAATGCTTCTAATGATTTGCTCACATTATTTATTGATTTATTTACAGGATGTTTTTTATTTACAGGATTTACAAAATATAATTCAACTTTCTGTTTTTCTAATCTGTTTAGAAAAACTTTTTCTTTCTGTTGTTGTATAAAACTTATATTTTTTGTTTGGTTTTGACTTTTAGGGTAAAAACAACTTGCTGTTGAATATGTAATTAAAGGTTTATTAATCAACTCCTGTTGACTAGATTTCCAACCATATTCACAAGTAATTTTATGATATTTGCCGTTTTTCTTATTCAATAAAACAAGATTTAGGTTATGAGATTTTTTTGCATTAGCCTTTATTTTATCTAAGTTCTGATAAGGTTTTAGTTCATCTGCGAGATTAGATTTTGTATAAATTGTTGCTAGTCCTACCTTTAAGACCTCTTGCTCATAGTTTTTACATTTGCCATGCCTGTTGCAATCATAATAAATTGACATCAGGTACCTGTTATTCTTATCTAACTTTTCTTCTGCTGTATATTCTGCTTTTACAGATTTATTCAACAGCTCTTTTTTAGCAAATTCTTTACCATAATACCCAAGTCCTAGTGCTTCGTCTTGAGTAAGGTTATAGAGCTTCATCTGCCAATTTAGTCCGTCATTGAGTTTAGTTTCAAATGTATCAATGCCATTGATTCGGACTTTTTCATCTTGTTCAGCAATGCCGTTATCGTTAAAATCAACATATACGGTATCGCCATCAATAACCTTAATTACCTTATGTTCAACTGATGCAGATACAGGTTTAATTGACACTGTTGTCAGTATTAACGCAATTGCCAAAATCTTTTTCATTACGGTTATTATACATAAAAAATTATATTAATTAAAATCAATAAAAAACTAAAATTTTAAATAGCGCCCCCCCCCCAAAAAAATAATTATCAGAATATATCTTATAAAAGGTCTTTAAATACTAGTCTATCAATGGTTCATCCGGAAAACCGCCATCATTATATTGTTTTTCAACTAATTCCCAACCTTCGTGTTTCTGCGATTTTATATAAGATTCACAAGCTTCTCTTTGTGCATCAAGGGAGTTAAAATCTTGCTCTAATCCTTCTTCCGAAGATTTCCGAGTATATATTGCACATTTATAAACTGTTTTCATACCACATTAATCTATCTTTGCATTTTTTTAATCAAGCCTAATGACACAAATATTATCATTAAAAAGCATCATCTCCATTAGTACTGATATATTTGTAATAAGTTTCAGCTTCCCTATTTACTTCAACACAAGCTATCCCCTCTTTAAATTCATTACTTGAAACTCCGTACATTAACGGTATTACAAAATTGTTATCTTTATCAATAAATCCACAGCGCCCATCTTTTTCAACCAGACATATTCCGAATTTAAAGCCAAAGTCTCCAGCCCTATCATACTCGATAGGAATAACAATTTCATTTTTAGGATTTATAAACCCATACTTCCCATTTTTTTTGACTCTAGCAAGCTCGTATTCAAAAAAATTGTCACAATAATCATATTCAAAAGGAATTACCGTTTCATTTTCTTCTGCTATAAATGGAACAATCCCCCATTTACCATTCTTCTCTCTCGGAAGATAAGGTAGTAATATTAATCGTTTAGTTACAAACATAATAACATTAGATTTTGACTGCGATTGAAAAATAGACTTCCCTTCAAAATTTACTTTTTTACTAATACCATTTTTTTCTAAAGTATAGCCATTAAATCCTGTATATATATAATCATATAGGCAAGGAATAATTATCTGCCCTCTGCAATTGATTACACCATGTAAAAACTCTTTATTACGTACAATAGACTGATTTGCATGATCAAATCCAAACGGTTTAAATTTAGTTTTAAAAAGGACTTCCCCTTTTTTGTTAATACAAAAAGTATCTTCGCAATTTGAAATATTTACAAAAGCTTTACCAAAACTAAAATCAGTTGCTTGCATAAATTTGTTTTTTAATTTTTTCATTTTACTAGTCCAAAAAATTTCTTACCATTCCAACGTGTTACAGTAATTTTATTTGCTATTGCAGAAAGACTTTTATAGGTTTTCTCTTCGAACAATTAACCGTTTTCAAGTTTTGTAACTTCGTATTTTATACCTCGAAATTCTCTAACTAGTCTTGTTCCGGTTTTAAGTTCTATAGAAAAAGATGGGGTAAATGTAGAGAGACCTCTCTCATAATTTTCAATTAGTTTGGAGATTCGGTTTTGTAGGGATTTGTTTAAAGTTCCATTTGCTTTATGCCATTTTATATATTTTGTAGCATATGCTTTGTGTATATGTTTTGGTAAATCAGTACCAAAAATATTTTTCCATTCATTTTCGATTTCGGTACTGTTGTTTTTCATTACTATCACCTATTTTAAAGGATTGCTCTTTTTACGTTTGTTTTCAACTAGTTAGACACAAATCTTTTCTATTTCGTGAATAAAAAAACTATCTTGATTTTCAAATATTTCACGTATACTAATTCTGTTACGGATTTTATTAATATCAAACTTGTCAACAAGAATAACATCACAAAGTTGCTTTAAATAATCAAAAGCCTTTACTGATTTTAATAAACGAACTCTACCTTCAAAATCAAAAGGGAAACTCGTAACGAGCTTAACTGATTTATTTGTATCTATAATGAATTCAACAAATTTTTTAGTAGCACCGCAGGATGTACCACCTCCTAAAGGGGCTACAAGAATTATTTCATCATAGTCTTTTATTGCAGATAATAAATCTTCTTTACTTTCTATCACGGATAATTCCGCAATATTAATATCTCCTTGAGCTGAATACTCTCCACAAGTCTTTTTACCAATTCTTAAACCGTTATATTTTTCAATAACATCTTCATCTGTATCAATAAAAAGTTTTTGATATTTTTCATCCAGTTTTGAAACTATTTTGCATCCACCTTCCCCAATACCGATAATAATTAAATCATTATTCATGTTTCCTCCTTTTGTGTCCTTATATAAATCATATTAAACTAGAACTATGTCAAATTCGGTGATACAAACATAAATTTCTGAATTATTAAACCGAATATTCTTTTTTATTACTTTTATTCTTTAATTAAATACTAATATGTCTAATATAACTTCCGAATTTAATTTTTCATTATCACAAACAGATACTTTAACTCGACTATCATTATCAGTAATATCTGAAAATATTTCACTAATATTCTTTATATCTATAAGATTTACATTACTATTAATAGTCACAGAAATAATAACAATTTTTGCAGTAGAAAGATTTGTATATAATAAAAATAAATCTTTTATTAAGTTTT
>CAJMDF010000059.1 GCA_905212085.1 uncultured Clostridium sp. | reverse complement strand
TACTATATAAAAAATATTAATTAAGAGGTAGAGATATGTCACATAAACATCATAATAACAATCCGTTTAAAAATTCTGAAAATTTGGATGAAGAAATTAAGCAGGATAATTCTGAAAATATTGAAAATAAAGAAGAAAATACTGAAAAAAATAATTCTGAATTAGAAGAATTGCAACAAAAATATGACACATTAAATCAACAATATTTAAGATTAGCAGCAGATTTTGACAATTTTCGCAAAAGACAGGAACAAGAAAGAGAAAATCTTTTAAAATTCGGAACTGAAAATGCTCTTAAAAAAATGATTGAAGTGTTAGATAATTTTGAACGTGGTAAAAAAGCTTTGGAAAATGTTGAAGATTGTCAAAAAGTTAAAGAAAGTTTTGACCTTGTACATAAACAGGTAATTGACGCATTAACAAAATTGGGACTTGAACCTATTGAGACTGAAGGAAAAGAATTTGATCCAAATTTCCATGATGCCGTTATGCAGACACCTACATCTGAACATCCTGAGCACACAATAATTAATGAATTGCAAAAAGGATATAAAATGGGCGATAAAGTATTACGACCTGCTCTTGTAAACGTTGCAACCGCTGAAGGTTAAGTTTTATTTTGTCCTTGTGGATTTACATGATAAAATACAATTATTAAATAATTAGAATAGGGAAGATTTAATATAAAATGACAGATTACTATGAAATACTCGGAGTATCAAAAGATGCTTCAAAGGACGAGATAAAATCTGCCTTCAGAAGAAAGGCAAGAACATTACACCCCGATGTAAATAAAGCTCCGGATGCGGAAGAAAAATTTAAGGAATTGGGCAAAGCTTATGAAACTTTAATGGATGATAATAAGCGCGCAACTTATGACCGATTTGGCGAAGACGGTCTTAAAAATGCAGGTTTTGATACAAACGGACCTTTTGCAGGCGGTTTTGGCGATTTAAATGATATATTCAATTCATTCTTTGGTGGAATGGGTGGTTTTGGATTTGGCGGAAGACCTGATCCTAATGCCCCTGTTGAAGGTGATGATTTAAGATTGGATATTGAAATCGATTTTGAGCAGGCTGTATTTGGCTGTGAAAAAGAAATTAAATTTGACCATTTGGAATTATGCCCATCTTGCGGAGGTACAGGCGCTGAAAAAGGTTCACAACCTGTTACTTGCCCGACATGTCATGGAAGCGGTCAGGTAAAACAGGTTATGAGAACTCCTTTAGGCTCTATTGCTCAAATCGTTACTTGTCCTGATTGTCATGGCGCCGGTAAAAAGATTTCTAAACCTTGCAAGGATTGTAAAGGTCAGGGAAAAATTCAGAAGGAAAAGAAAATTAATATAAAAATTCCTGCTGGTGTTGATAATATGTCAAAAATCAGAGTCTCTCATGAAGGGGACGCAGGTACTAATGGCGGTCCGGCAGGTGATTTGTATGTAGTATTGCATGTAAAATCTTCAGATTACTTCAAACGTGAAGGAAATGATGTTTATTCAAGACTTGATATTACACCTGCTCAAGCAGCTTTAGGAGATGAAGTTATTGTAAAAACTTTGGATGGTGAACAAAAAATTACAGTCCAAGCAGGAGTTCAAAGCGGGAATTCTATAAAAATAAAAGGTGCGGGAGTGCCATATATTGCAAGACCTTCTCAAAGAGGGGATCACATTGTAATAGTTGCAGTAAAAACTCCTACAAAACTTTCTGATGAAGAAAGAATGTTGTATAGAAAATTGTATGAAATTCAAAATAATAAAAAAGCTTCACAACAATCATCAATAATGGATAAAGTTAAGGGAGTATTTCAGTAATGAATAAAAAAATCGGGCAGCTTAAAAATATAGCAGCTAAAATTTGTGTTGTAACTGCAGTAATGATGACTTTTTCAGTTCCTGCTTTTGCGACAAAAATTCCTGATAATGTACAAAAGTTTGTAGTGAAGGATTTTCCAAATACTACTTTTAGATTTGACGGGGTAATTATTCTGCCTGATAACACAATTTATTTACCATTGCTTCCTGCAAAAATTATTACTCCTGAAAAGTTAGAGATAAAACAAACTTATCCGACAGGAAAAACTCTTGCTTCAAAGCCAAATATTGTTATTTTGAATAATGATTTTGCATTGTTGAAAGTATTGACAGATACAAACGGACATAAAACTATTTACAAAATGGCAAATCCTCCTATGGAATTAAGAACCGGTCTTTTGCCGCAGGATATGTTAGTCCCGAAAGGTTTGATTATTCCTGAGAATATGAAATCAATTGTCGGGAATTTGGAAATTAAGACCGTTAATGATCCCGGAATTCGTGTAGAAAGTTCAAAACCTGTTGTGACACAGCTTTCAGGCTCTACATTGAAAACTCTTTCTCAAATTCCTCAATTGAAAAATAAAAGTTTTTATGTGTCATCACCTTATTCTAAAAATATTCAAGTCTTAAATCTTGGAGCTAAGACTCCTGAGTATTCTTTGGCTCAAACTAATGTGCCTATTGATATGGATGCATATAATGATCAATTTTTATTGGTGACTGCGTTTGAAAAACCTTCAGTTGATGTTATTTCATTAGCTGATGATCAAATTATTAAACAAATTTATATAAAAACTCAGCCTGATGAAATTGTAATTGATAAAAATAAAAATATTGCTTATATCTCAAGTTCTGTGGATTCAAGTATTTATACAGTTAATCTAGAAACTATGACTTTGTCTAAGCAAATAAAGATTACAGGCATGTGTGAAAAGTTGACTTTATCTGAAGACGGGACAAAACTCTTTTATTATGATAAAAGAACACGTGATATTTGGGCAATTGAGTTGGATAATAATTATTTGTTAAAAGAAATTGGTAAATTCCCAAATGTTTCTAAAATTGTATACACAAATAACAAAATTTATATAACAAGCAGAACAAAAAACAGACTAGCAATTATTGATTATGATACGATAAATTTGATTGCTGAAATAGAAATTTGTGAAAAACCTATTGATATGCTTGCTTTTCACGGGAGAGTATATGTATTAGGAGCCGGAGATAATTCTATTCAAGTAGTAGATGCTAAAACTGACACATTAACTGATTCTATTTATTTGAATACAAATGGTTTTTCTACAAAGATTAATCAGATTGAAAATACAAATATAGCTCTTATTACTGATACAAAGGCTTCATTATATACAGTATTTGATTTAGGGACTAACAAGGTTATTAAAACGATTCCGATTGATATTCCTGCAAATACGATTGTTGTAACTGAAAAAGTTAAAAAGATTAATAAATAATTATACAGGCAATGAAATTATGAAATATTTTGATGACACAACTGAAAATGTACTTAGCGAATTAGAAAAAACTCAAAAACAATTTTGGAATATTGCAAGAGTTACAGCAGAATTTTTATATACATTAATAAGAGCAGAAAAGTCAAAAAACGTTTTGGAAGTGGGAACTTCTAACGGATATTCAGGAATTTGGCTAGGTAAAGCTGTAAAAGAAAATGGCGGACATCTTACAACTATTGAGTTTTATGATAAAAGACTTGATGTTGCAAAAGAAAACTTTAAAACTTGCAAAGTTGATGATGTGATTACAACGCTAAAAGGTTCTGCTTTGATGCATCTTGAATATTTACCTGAGGATTTTGAAATTGATTTTGCTTTCGTAGATGCTAATAAATCTGAGTATATCAAGTATTTTGAATTTATAGATAAGCATTTGAAAAAAAATGGCATAATCGCATGTGACAATGTATTGTCACATGAGGCTAAATGCAAACCTTTTATTGATGCGATTAATGCAAATCCAAATTATGAAAACGTTGTATTACCATTACCGGCGGGCTTATCCTTAGCTAGAAAAATAAAATAAGTATTTATGTCGTTAATTTCTTTAATTTTTCTATATCAGTAGTCCAAGTTCGGAAATTGTAATCTTTGTTTTGTGTAATAAAGGTTTCCAGTGGAGTTTTGTTTTCTATTTTAATTTTACTGATAAAGTTTGGAAATACGCATATTTCTCCACTATCTAATTCTATACCTGATATGTCAGGATGTAATTTCATAAATTCATCTTGATTGCTTGCTATTTGTTTTGCTTCAAGAGAACTTACTTTTTTTAATTTAAGATTTTTTAATCCTGAAATTTCATAAATAGTTGGTTGAGGGTTATCAAGTGGTTTTGTTGATCCAATGTGTATAGGTGCATCTTTGCTTCTTATATTTGCAAAATATGGAGCATTCCTTTTTGTTCTAAAAAGGTATATTCCCTTACCTCTTTTTGATAATCCTTCGCCTGAGCCTATTTTTTCAATATTAAAAGATGAAAAGCTAAAAGGTGATCCATGGTATGCTTTATCTGTATCTGCACCAAAAAATCTTAGTTGAATACTTTTGGTATCAAATACTTTCCCCCAATTTTTAAGATCATCTTTTGTTAAATTTTCTGCTGTTTGTTTAATTTTTTCTTTTGGAATAATGTTTTCTTTTTTTAGTAATTCTGAATATTGTTTTACAGAATTTTGGTATTTTGGTGCATACGCGAAAGGTGTTCCTTTTTTGTATACCGGTGTTTTTCGAACAAGGCTTGATGCTTGTTTCATCAGTATAGTTGTAAAATTTCCCATAATCCCCTTTTTTATATTTCCCCTATTATGTATTAATAAAAACATTTTCTTTATAAAAATTGCCTGAAAATTATGGTATAATAATTTTATGAAAATTTTAGGTATTGACCCAGGGTTAGGAATTGTAGGATATTCTATTGTTGAATATGATGGAGAAACTCCTGTACTTTTGCATTCAGGTTCTATTCAAACTCAAAAAGGAGCTCGAGAATCTGCAAGACTTTTAGAGATTTTCGAGGATATGAATACTATAGTTGAAAAATACAGACCTGATTGTGCTGCGATAGAAAAACTATTTTTCTTTAGAAATCAAACAACAGTAATGCCTGTAGCCCATGCAAGAGGGGTGATTTTAACAGTTCTTGAAAAATTCCAAATCCCTATTTATGAATATACTCCTATGGAAGTTAAGCAGGTTTTGACTGGATATGGTCGTGCAGATAAAAAAGAAGTAGAACAAATGGTTAAATTGTCACTGGGTGTTGATACTTTGCCAAAACTTGATGATACAGTAGATTCAATTGCAATTGCAATTTGTCATACGCGTTCAATCATGATATGATTATTCCTATGGATATTAATTATGTATTATTAAGACAAATTTCTATATTAAGTGTATTTTTCGGAGCTATATTGGGTGCTGTGACTTTAATACCTTATTTAGGAGTTGTGTCTTTTATTTTTTTATTATGTTTCATTTCACCGATTGTAATTTGGCTTTTGACTAAATATGATTGTCTTGCTTATTTATCTACAAAAGACAGTATTATTATTGGAGCTATATCGGGATTTGTTTCATATTTAGGATTTTCAATAATTTATGTACCTATTTCGGTTATTTTGATGAAGTTTTTTCATATTGCTGCAAATTACGGAGTAGGGCTGATGCTTGAACATGCTAGCTTTTTTATTCTTGTTGTAATCTCTCTTTTTATGGGTGTTTTGAGTGCAACAGTGAATGCTTTTACAGGATTTTTAACTTTCTATGTAATGGATTTTTTAGGCGTGTTCAGGAATAAGTAAAATTTTTAGTTTAATTAGTAAAAGAGGAAATAAAAATGGCAGAATTTCATTCAAAAATAAAAACAATCGAATGGGTAGATAATTATTCAAAAATGGTTGATCAGACTTTGTTGCCTTATGAATTCAAATATGTAAATATCACAGGCGGGCAAGAGATGTTTGATGCAATCAGAACAATGATAGTTCGTGGAGCTCCGGCGATTGGTGTAGCAGGTGCTCATGGGGTTGTTTTATACGCTCAAGAACTTGCGAAAGAAAATCTTTCTAGAGATGAATTTGTAAAAAAACTTCTTGAAAAAGCTGATTATATGGCAACATCAAGACCTACTGCAGTAAACTTGATGTGGGCTTGTGAAAAACAAAAAGAAGTTATAAAAAATTCTAAATTAGATATTCAAGGAATTGTAGAAGAATTAAAGCAAAACGGAATTAGATTAGAAGATGAAGATATTGCAATCAATAAAAAAATAGGTGATTACGGTGCGGAAGTTGTTCCAAAAGGTGCAACAATTTTAACACACTGTAATGCTGGAGCACTTGCAACTGTCGGTTACGGGACAGCTTTAGGAGTTGTGCGTTCTGCATTTGCAAATGATCCGACTATTCAAGTATTTGCAGATGAAACTCGTCCTCGTCAGCAAGGTGCAAGAATTACTACATTTGAATTGACAATGGATGGAATTCCTACAACTTTAATTACTGATGGAATGTGTTCATATTTTATGAAAAAAGGTATGATTGATATGGTTGTTGTAGGTGCAGACAGAATTGCAGCTAACGGAGATGCAGCAAATAAAATCGGGACTTACACAGTAGCAATCGCAGCTAAATACCATAACGTTCCATTCTATGTTGCAGCACCTTTATCAACTATTGATACAAGTATTAAAACAGGCGATGAAATTGTAATTGAAGAACGTTCGCATGATGAAGTAACTCACATTAACGGAAAAATAATTTGTGCTCCTGATGTAAATGTAATAAATCCAGGATTTGACGTTACTCCGCATGAATTAATTGCCGGTATTATTACAGAAAAAGGAATTTTAAGACCTGATTATAACAAATCAATCGCAGAAGCGTTTAAAATCTAGAATTAATTTTTCTTTTTCATAAAGAGAATATTATATCCTAAAGTGTCAAGAATTATTTCAAATTCTTTTAGGGTAATTGTATTATTTTTTAATTTTTGAGAAAAGTTTTGAACACTAAAACTTTTCTTTTTCTTTGTTGAGATGATTTTTGCAAGTTCTGTTTGGGTGATATCACTGTCAATCATCAACTTTTTTATTTCGCTACTTATATTCATATAAAAA
>CAJMDF010000058.1 GCA_905212085.1 uncultured Clostridium sp. | reverse complement strand
TAATAAATAAATTTGAAATAAAATATATAATTAAACTTGGGATAGTTATGATTACGAAAATTATAAAATAGCTTAAATCATTGAATATAAAAATTGAATATAATAGTGCTAAAATAAGTAAATTTCGGTATGATATTCCATATTCAAATTCATCTTTATAGAATTTACATATTACAAACAATTTATTTTGTTTTTGAACACAAGTTTGATAATTTTCTATTACGGTTTTATCATTTGGGTTGATTTGTAAAGAGCGTTTGAATAATTCTAGAGCTGTTTTATTCCCTTTCTTAATTTTATTGTCATAGAAATAAACTCCAAAATTATTTAACGTAACTGAATCGTTTGGGTTAATACGTAATGCTTCTAGGAACTCTTGTTCAGCAAGTTTTATTTGATTTGTTTCAGAATAAATATCTCCTAGCTCTTTATGAAAAGTATCAGAGTTTGGATAGATTGATAATGCATATTTTGCTAACTCTTCAGCTCGTTTATATTCTTTTAAGTATTTTAATGCTGAAACTCTGACAAATAATGCGGTATATTGTTTTGGATTGATAGCTAAAGTATCATCGGAAATATTAAGAGCTGATGTATATTCTTTTTTTAATAATAAAATGTTTGAATATAGAGCTAAATTATATTCATCTTCTGGAGAATATTTTAAAGCAAGTTTGATATATTTCTCGGCTTCATTGTATTGATCTAAATTAAAATAAGATCTTGAAATTATGTAATAAGCGAATTCATCATTTGGGTTATGAATTAATATTTCTTCTGCTAATCTAATTGCAAATTGGTTTTTCTGTAAAGAAAGGGCAACTTTTGCCCTTTCATATATTACGTTAATGTCTTGCATAAAATTAATAATCCTTTTTCTTTAAGTAATCTAATACTTGATCATACAAACCACTTTGATTACTGTATTTTACATAATTTTCAGCGGTTTGTAGCCATTCTGTTGTTGATGGATTTATTAAATTGATTGCTTCTATAATATCTTTTGTTCCTATAAGTTCTTTTTTGCCACTTTGCATTGCAATTCTAATTTTTTTATCAATTGCAAGATTACAAACTGCAACTATATCAGCGGCCGAATACCTATTAGTATTTTTAGCAAGTTGTTTATAATTAATTTCTTCAATAGGTTTTCCTGTTAAGAAAAGTTTAAATATTTGAGATCGTTCATCAAAGCTTGGTGGTGGAACAAAAATTGTTTTATCAAATCTTCCAGGCCTTTTAAGAGCAGTGTCAACAAACCATGGTACATTTGTTGCTCCTAAAATCATTATAGATGAGTTGTTTGATGAAAGTCCATCTAATTCATTTAAAAATTGGTTTACAAGGGTTCTTGCATAAACGTTGTCTCCTGTTTTCATTCTGTCATTTCCTAAAGCATCAATTTCGTCAATAAAAATGACTGCTGGCGATTTTCTTCTTGCTAGTTCAAATGTTTCATGCAATTTTCTTTCGGAAATACCTACATGCATATCGAGAATATCAACAATAGATAAATTTAAAAATGTTGCTCCACATTCGTTTGCTGTTGCTTTTGCAATATAAGTTTTTCCACAGCCTGGAGGACCATATAGTAGGATTCCACCACCTGCTTTTTTACCATATTGTATAAATAATTCTTGATTTTTAAATGGGTAAATAATGTTTAGTTTGATTTCTTCTTTTAATTCATTCATCCCTCCAATATCATTGAATGTAACATCACTTGTTTCGATTAATGACTCCAAATCATGATTCATCATTCCAAATCTCCTTATATTTTGTAAATCCTTAAATCAACTTTTACATTATAGAATTAGCTTATGTCAAATATGGTCGTATTCTTTTTTGATCGTATGACCGATTTTGACAGAGGAATATTGTACTGTTATAATGTACAAACTAGGAGTGATATTTATGAAAATATTAAAATTATTTGTAGCATTATCTTTAGCCTTTTTTACACTTTCAGCATACGCAGGATCAATAGATTATGGCTATAATGCTCAAGGAAATTATGTCCCGAAATCAATAGGTGGGAATCAAATTCAATATGGTTATAATGCCCATGGTGATTATGTCCCGAAATCAATAGGTGGAAATCAAATTCAATACGGTTATAATGCCCATGGTGATTATGTACCGAAATCAATAGGCGGAAATCAAATTCAATACGGTTATAATGCCCATGGTGATTACGTTCCAAAATCAATAGGCGGAAATCAAATCCAATATGGTTATAATGCTCATGGCGATTATGTCCCGAAATCTATTGGTGGAAGCAAAATTCAATATGGATATAACTCTCATGGAGATTACGTTCCAAAATATATTGGATATTAATTTATTAGATTAGATCTAACTTACATAGATGTTTATAAGCACAATTTTTACACGCTCCATTTTTATCTTCTTTTATCGGATCAAATTGGAAGGAATTTATGTTTTCATAAGTTGATTTGATAAGGTTTTCGATATAATCCATATCCTCTTTTATTAGAGTTTTGTATACATTTTTGCTGTGATTTTCAACATAGATTAAACCGACTTTTGAAACTTTTTTGCCGGTTGCTTTTTCAAAAGCATATTTATAAAAACATAATTGATTGTAATAATTTTCTTTATCTTCTCCTATTGCAACTTTTCTTTCACTGACAGGGTATCCTGTTTTATAATCATATAATTCATAAGTACCGTCAGAATTTTTTTCAATCCTGTCAATTTTCCCGGTTATTGTATATTTATCAACTCCAACTCCATTGAAAGTATATTCAACATCATCTATTCTCGAAATCGGTATTGATATAAAATGCGGATAATAGTTCTCTATTAAAGTATTGCCTTGCTTTTCAAATTTTTCTTTCATTTCAGGCGAAGTAAATCTGGAATTATCAAGACCTAATTGAAATTCTTTTTTAATTTCTTCTATTTCTGGGTATTTGCCTGTCTGTTTTGCAATTTTTACAGCATTTTCTAACAATTTATGTATTGTAGAACCGTAATTTGCATAATCCCAATCTCCCTCTTCAATATCTATTTCTAAAACTTTTAAATAAAAGAATTTTCTAGGGCATGCAAGATAATCATTCAACCTACTTGGGGAAAGCACTATATTTTTTACTCTTCCTTCAATTTCAGATTTAAAGGCTTTTTGATTGTCATATATTTCTCTTGAAATACTTCTTACAAATTCTTTTGTAAAATCATCTTCTTTATAATCAAATTGTTGGCTATCAAAATCATAATCCGTAAAATCAGCAAGATATTTTGTAATCTGCTTAGGTTTATTATCGCACATATCAGCAAATGATAGACAAAGTGAGTGTTTTGCTCTGGTAATTCCAACAAATAGTAATTTTGTTAATTCGCTATCTTTTTTTTCTTGAGCAGTTTCTTTGTCATATACGGGTTCTGTAATTAGTTTATATTCCCCTGGCATTCTAAAGTCTTCCCAATTTTTTGAAATCAAATTCGGGAGGTAAACATATTCAAATTCTCTTCCTTTAGATCCGTGATATGTGGTTAATTGCACTGCGTTTTGGATTATTGAATCTTTATCAAGACAGATATCAATATCATTTTGCAAGCATTCATCCAGATAATCAACAAAATCAGAAATTCCAGTCGCTAAATTAAGGTTTGCAAAATCAGTGGCTTCTGCAAGAATCTTTTTTATCCCAAGAAGATTTTCTATACGATTTAATTCTGTTTTATAATAGTATTCTAATATGCCTGTACGGTTTAGAATTTCGATTATTGTATTTCTTAAATCATTTGTTGAAGAATATTCTTGAAGGTAGAAAAATGTATCCAAGAAGTTTTGAATTTTTTCAGGATTTTTCCAATCGCTTAAAGTTTTCATCAATGAAATAAAATCATTTGGAGAATCTTGTTTTAATAATCTTTTTTCATGCAAGATTTTGTTGTAATCTTCTAAGTCAATTTTAAAAGGCTCAGATAATATTAAACCGAACAATTTATCGCTTGATAAAAGATAGTTATTCAAAGCTTTCAGGTAAAAATATACAACGATTGATGATTTAATTGCAAAGATACTTTTGCCTTCATCTATTTGGAACGGAATATTTTTGGATTTTAATAATTCTCCGAATGTTTGTAATTCTTGACGCTTTTTTGCAATAATTGCAATTTGTGATAATTTTTCGGGGTAATTTTCAGATTTAGCAAGATTTTCAATGTCTTCTGCAATGTAGTTGAATTCTTGTAATGTGTCTCCAAATTGTAACCTTTTTATTTTTTTATCTTTTTTTATAATTTCTTCTGATTTTGCAGTAAGTTTTTTATTAATATTTTTAGATTTAAATTTCTCGTTATTTTCTAATCGAGATTTATCTTGTTGAATAACTGCGTAACTAAAATCAAGAATGGATTGAGTCGAACGATTATTTCCTTCAAGGCATATAACCTTTGTATTTGGATATTTGGTTAAAAAGTTTTCAATGTTATCGGATTTAGCGTCCTGAAAACCGTATATAATTTGATCATCATCTCCTACTACTAAAATATTTTTATTGTCGTTGCCTTCCATTAGGTGGAAAAGAATTTCATTTTGCAAATCGTTTGTGTCTTGGTATTCGTCGACAAGGAAATATTTATATTTGTTTGAAACTTCTCGTAAAAAAGTAATATCTTCTTCAAATGCAGAGAGTACAAAGGTAATCATATCTGAAAAATCTATAAGACTTAGTGAATGCATTTTTTCAGAATATAGTTCATATAATGACCATAATTCTTTAGCTTTTTCAATGTTTGTTTGGATTTTTTCTATTTCGCTATAGCGAGTTTTGTTTCTTGTTTCTCCTCTAGATTCTCGCTCATAGATCTCTGCTTCAAGCTCTTTTATTCTTGGCATAAGAGTCGGGTTTGTTTCAATTTGTTCAAAATATTTTTCTTTAGAAACTCTTTGGCTTTTTAGTTTTTCTATGTGTGATATAAAATCTCTTGAGAAGTGATATTTATCAGCACGGTTTGGGACAAAATATTCCAGATTTGCTTTATCTATACAGTCTTTCATTAGTTTAATTTTTTCTGTTTCAGTGATTAGTCTGACACCAACTCCAAGTGAAAACTGTGAAGGATAAAGTTTAATAATATCGTTACAAAATGAGTGATAAGTGTAGATGTCAACAGAAGATGCAACAACTCCCATTTTTTTTATAAGTCTTTGTTTCATTTCATTAGCAGCAGCATCAGAAAATGTAAGGCATAAAATAGAACTTGGCTCAATTCCTTCAGATAACATTTTTTCAATTCTGTGAATTATCGTAAAAGTCTTACCAGTTCCTGGGCCTGCAAGGAGCATAATTTGTCCTTTTAAATTATCTATTGCTTCTTGTTGTTTTGTATTTGGTTTGATTTCCGTCATTTATCTTCCTCTTTTCTGTAAGAAAATTATATTAAACCTACACGACATAAATGGTCGCAATCTTAATATTTTTCTAAATTTTCTTTTAAATAATTTTTATATGCTTCTCTTAAATTTTTAGGAGCTAAAATCTCGCAGTTTTTACCCCATTTAAAAACATGCCACATAATTTCTTTATCGCCGCTTGCTTTAAAGGTGACGACTAAGTTTCCATTTTCATCTTTTTTCATTTTCTGTGTAGGATGAAATTTATACTGCTCAGCATCATCTGCAACTTCTTTTAAAAATTTTAGTTTAACGTCTAAAATTTCACCTTGATAAACCCCAAAGGACTTATTTGAATACTCTTCTAAGTTAAAATTACCTCTATCAAATTTATTATTTGTTAATTCTAAATTTTCAAACTTATGTAAAAGATAGTTATAAATTCCATCTCCTTTAGCCTTTTCTTTTGCAATAAGATGAATTTTTTCACCATAAATGATTCCAAGAGGTTCAATTAATCGCTCTTTATTATGATAAATCCCTTTTAAAACAGTTGATTCTTTAATGGATTTTCTAACTAAATCAAAAACATCTAAACTTATTTTGTATTGAGGCGTTTGACGCACTGCTAAACCTTCTGTCTGTAAAATCATTTCAATATTATTTTCTAAATGAGTAATATTTTTACTATTCAGTGCTTTAATTTTTTCAACAGTTTTTGTGATTTCTTCACCCAATTGAGGATTTTTAGTTAAACTTTGCAGCTGCTCAATATTTGCAATTTCCTTTGGCGAAAAAGAAATTAAATTGCTTATAGAAAAATTAGTAAATCCCCAATGCTTTTGATTATCATCAACTTCAATTTCATCAATTTGAGGGAAAATACAAGTTAAGCTATCTCGCATTCTTTCTGCCGTTCTTCTTGAAACATTATATCTCTCGGCAATCTCAGATAACGTAACCCCTTGAATTTTTGATCCCATATAAACAGCTAAATCTAAAATATCTGAAACCCTTGAATATCTTGGTTTATCTTCCATAAGCCCTCTTTCTTTCAATATCTTTAGATTATAGCATTTTTTTTGAAATAATAAAAGGTTGTGATAGCTAAAATTTTTGCCACCTGAAATTATAGAAAGCATAATGAATGGAACCCAACCCAGAGTTAAATGTGAAAAGACTTATTGCAATGGCGGATAAGTGTTGTAAGTGAAAATTCTTAATTAAGTATAAATACTTTTCAATTTCACATATTATTAATAATTTGTATTTTGAATTGAATTTTTATTTTTTTTCATTTTTTCTATTTCATCTTTATCATTTGCAAATCCATAATTTGCATTTCCAAGTACAGAATCTAGTTCTCCAAGAATAATATTTAATTCTTTTATAGCAGCTTCCATTTTTAATGGACAATTTTCAGGATTACTATTTTTGTAGTTCATTAAAAATAAAAATAATTTTTTATAATACAATCTATCTTTTTGATTGAGTAAGAAAATAAAATTGCTAGCATTTGCGGTTAACCATTGCAAAATTTCAATTGTTTCACTGCGTTCTCCTAAAAATTTTGAACTTGTTTTGTCTAGCTCATTAGCTAATTCTAATCTTTTAAGCCTCAAACTTTGAATATTTTGTTGATGAGTTAGCCAACATTGAATTGCTGTAAAAAAAGTTATTGCAACTGCACACATCCATTCTGCATTATTTTGTAAAATCTTTATTAATGTCATTAAATGAATTCCTTATATAATAGATAAAATTAAT
>CAJMDF010000057.1 GCA_905212085.1 uncultured Clostridium sp. | reverse complement strand
ATTAAGTTATTTTTTATTTTATCTTTTATTAAACTTTTTTTATATTCCTCCATACTCATAAGTATTACATTGTTTTTATTGTTTTTTGTAACAACCACCTCTCCATTCAAATTTACTGCCATCTCCAATTCTTGTAAATTTGTTAATTGTTGCATATTAACACCTCTTTTCCATAAACTTATAATTATTATAACAATTTTTGTATTTTACAACCCATATTCAAGTTTTAGAATAAAAATGGAGAAAAATATGACTACCCCTTTTCAAAAACAATTTAAAAATTTATGTATGAATTTAGGCAAAAATAATAAAGCCCTATATGGAGCTTTAACAATTGCCGTATCAAAAGGGATTTTGCGTCCGACATTTACAATGATGGACAAAAAACAAGAAAAGGATTCAAGAAGATATACAGCATTCAGAGAGGGATTGACAGGTGCAGTCGCTTTCGGCTCATACTTAATCACTGATGCAGGAGTCGAAAAACTCGCGAAACATATTGCAGGAAAAACTAATCACCTTAAAGAACTTCCTAAAATGAAATCTACTCTGTCACTTATTAGCGTGAGCCTAACAGCTCTGTTTGTTATTCCTGCAATATGTAACGCAGCTACAAAACCTCTCATGAATGCATTGTTACCTAAAAAAGAAACAAAAAGGATTACACAACAACCACTACCCCGAAAAGAAATAGCACAACCTAATTTTCAAGGTTACTCAACACCTTATCATTTCAAGAATTTTTATAATTCCGGAATGAAGATTGGAGGTGTATAATGATTGATAAAGTAGCAAATATACTTTTAAACCCCAAATTTGTAAATTTTGCAAATAATACAAAATACACAGTATCAACAGAATCATTATTTAAAGCCACAGGCAGACCTGCTGCAATTATGATGGATCATAATGTTGATGAAAAAACAAGAAAATATGCAGCAACTAAAGAAGGTCTATATCAAGCATTATGTCTTGGAATATACCTGACAATGATTCCTTTAATATTCCAAAAATACGGATTTAAAATAGCTCAAAAAATTCTAAAGGGCGATAAAGATCTACCAGCATTCAAAAATGCTGCAGAGTACCTTAATTATGCCAAATTAGCAAAAATGGAGAAAAAAGACAGACAAGGTCATAAACTTTTATCAAAAATTTCAGATACTTTAAAAATATCTAATGATGATAAATTAACTTTGAAAGAACATCTTTTGAAAGATGACAAACCGCCTGAATTTCCAGCTGCAAAAGGAGCAATAGAATTAAGTAACCTTACAGGAACAGTCATAGGTCTTGCATGGATTGCTTCAGAATTAAGCAATTATATTCTACATCCTCTAATGCGCGGATTAGGATTTGAAGAAAAGAAAAAAATTAATAATAATAGTAGTAATACAATAAATGTAAAAGGATAATAAAAAAGGAGAAAAATGAGCGTATTTGAAGCTGGAATGATGGTATGCTTCGGGATTAGTTGGCCTGTTGCAGCCTTAAAAACATATAAATGTAAATGCGTACATGGTAAAAGTATTCACTTTTCAATGCTAATTTTATTAGGCTATGTCTGCGGTATAGCACACAAAGTTTTGGATAACATGGACTGGGTATTTTGGCTGTATATCTTGAATACATTCTTCTTGCTCATAGATATGTACCTCTATTGGCTTTACAAAGATAATAAAGCACCGGCATCTGATGAAAAAAATGAAGTAGAAATAAATCAAGAAGTTGAAATCGATTAAATTTATTTGTAATATAATAAAATTATGAATAGAGAAGAATTTATAAATGCAAAACGAATAGTTTTCAAATTTGGTACAAATATTTTAAGAGGAGATGACGGCTATGTATCATTGCCTAGAGTATTCTCCTTTATTGAAGATCTTTCACACCTTGCAAGACAAGGGAAAGAAGTTATCGTAATCACATCAGGTGCAGTAGGCTTAGGCAAAAAAAGGTTAGGTATTGACAGTACCGAAGGCGTTGCACTAAAACAAGCCTGCGCGGCAATCGGGCAAGGGAAATTGATGTCGATATACGAAACAGGATTTGACACATACGGACTTATTGCATCTCAAATTCTTTTAACAGAAGATGACTTTTCTTTAAGACAAAGATACCTGAGTCTTAGAACAACCTTAAATAAGTTGCTTGAGCTTAAAGTCATACCAATTATTAATCAAAATGATACCGTATCAACAGTCGAAGTTCACCCGCAATATGAACATATGCAAGTATGTTTTTCAGACAACGACAAATTGTCAGCACTTGTAGCAAGTGAATTAGATGCAGACTTACTTGTCATATTGTCAGATGTCGAAGGTTTGTATGACAAAAATCCAAAGACAAATCCTGATGCCAAAATTATTCGCACTGTAGATGAAGTAACAGATGATATTTTATCACTTGGAACAGATGCTTCAGAAGGCGGACGCGGCGGAATGAGAACAAAACTAAAAGCAGCCAGAATGGTCACAAGATTCGGCGGGAAAGTTCTTATTGCAAACGGTAAAATTCCTTACGTTATTCAAAAAATATTCAACGGTGAAGAAATAGGCACAATGTTTCTTCCTCAAACAGAAGGATTATCTGATAAAAAACGCTGGATAGGTTATGCCACAAATATTATAGGTAAAATTGTTGTAAATAAAGGTGCTAAAAAAGCACTTCTTGAACAAAAAAGCCTACTACCTATCGGGGTATTAGATGTAATCCACGAATTCAATAAAGGTGATGTTGTATCAATAGTTGATGAAAACGGAGATGAAATAGCAAGAGGAATTGTAAATTACAGTTCAGATTCATGCAGAAAAGTAATAGGCAGACATTCTGACAACATTATGGAAATTCTTGGATTTAAAAATTACGACGCAATTATCACAAGAGATAATATAACACTTTTATAAAACCCTACTCATATGAGAAAAATTTTCCCAAACAAGGAGAGAAAAATGATTGATTTTGTAAAAATTGCAAAAGACGCAAAAGAAGCTTCATTAAAAATTGCAGATTTATCAACAGAATTAAAAAATACTGCATTGTTAAAAATTGCAGATGAGATAGAATTGAACAAAGATGAAATTTTTGAAGCTAATAAAACTGATTTGGAAGCTGCGAAAAGTCTTGTAGAATCAGGCGAACTTACAAAATCAACATTCAATCGTTTAAAACTCGATGAGAATAAAATGCGTGATATGATTCAAGGGATTAGAGATATTGCAAAACTTGAAGATCCTGTGAATAAAAAACTTTTAGTAAGAGAACTCGACAGCGACTTAACTTTATATAAAGTATCTTGTCCAATCGGAGTTTTAGGAATAATTTTTGAGGCAAGACCCGATGTAATTGCACAGATTTCATCACTTGCTATAAAATCAGCAAATGCTGTAATTTTAAAAGGCGGGAAAGAATCAATAAACACAAATAAAAAAATTCTATCAATTATAAATTCTGCACTTGAAAAAATTGAAGAGTTTCCTAAAAATGTTATCCAACAAGTATTCACACGCGATGACGTTGCAGAAATGTTAAAATGTGATAAATATATTAACTTGATAATTCCAAGAGGTGGAAATAAACTTGTTAAATTTATCAAAGAAAATACAAAAATCCCTGTACTTGGTCATGCTGACGGGATTTGCCACATATTTGTAGATAAAAGTGCCGATCTTGATATGGCAATAAAAGTTGTAACAGATGCAAAAACTCAATATCCTAGTGCTTGTAACTCTGTTGAAACTTTGTTAATCCATGAAAAATTCCCTAAAATTGATAACCTTCTTGCAGCTTTGCAATTATCAGAAATTCAATTGATAGACAAACCTGAAAGCTGGTCACATGAATACGGTGATAAAATTTTATCATTCAAAACCGTAAAAAATGTTGACGAAGCAATTGAACATATTAATACATACGGTTCAGGTCATACAGATAGCATTATTACAAAAGATGTAGAAAATGCAGAAAAATTTATGAACAAAGTTGATTCTGCAGGAGTATATTTTAATGCATCGACAAGATTTGCAGACGGTTTCCGCTACGGATTCGGTGCAGAAGTCGGAATTTCAACAAACAAAACTCATGCAAGAGGACCTGTAGGATTAGAAGGTTTAACTATTTATAAATACAAACTTATAGGTAACGGGAACATCGTAAAAGATTACGTTGACGGAACTAAACATTTTGCTCACAAGGATGTGAGAACATAACAAACAAAGAAAAAAGGAGAGATGTCCGAGTGGTTTAAGGTGCGGATCTCGAAAGTCTGTGAGGGGTAACACCCTCCGTGGGTTCGAATCCCACTCTCTCCGTGTGTCAAATATTTTTTATTTTATTTTAAAACGTTATCCCACATATGAAAAAAAGAAAGAAGGAATTTGTTATGTTAAAAGATTTATTGGATAAAAAAGAATGTTTTAAACTTGTATGCGGTGCTGGTAATGAAGATGCAACAGAAGTAGAAAGACTTGTCACAATTTATTCACTTGCAGGCTGCAACTTTTTTGACTTATGCGCAAAACCTGAAATTGTAGACGCTGCAAAAAGAGGACTTGAAAGAGCTGGAATAAAAGAAGACAGATACTTATGTGTAAGTGTAGGAATCGATGGCGATCCTCATATTACAAAAGCCGTAATCGATCAGACAAAATGCGTTAAATGCGGGAAATGTAAATCAATTTGTCCTCATGACGCAATTATTGAACTTGATAAATACAAAGTTAAAAAAGAAAGATGTATCGGCTGTACTCAATGCGCTAATAACTGCCCTAAACAAGCAATTGAAATGGTAAGCCAACTTCAAGATTACAAAGAAGTTTTACCAAAACTAATCGAAAAAGGAATTGATTGTATCGAATTCCACGCAATTTCAACTGATGAAAAAGATGTAATGGATAAATGGTTGCAAATCAACGATTTCTTTGACGGAATGCTATGTATTTCAATTGACAGATCAGAACTTGGTGACAAAAAGCTTAAAGAACGTGTTAAAAAGATGTTGAGCCTAAGAAAGCCTTACACAACAATTATTCAGGCTGACGGAATTGCAATGAGCGGAAGCAACGACCACTTTGGAACAACATTGCAAGCTGTAGCAACTGCACAATTGTTTGAAAACGCAAATTTCCCTGCATACATTATGATGTCTGGCGGAACTAACTCGAATTCTATTGAACTTGCTCATATGTGCGATGTTCACCCACATTGTCTAGCCGTAGGTTCTTATGCAAGAAAAATCGTAAAAGAATATTTAACAAACGATAATCTGTTCAACGATCCAAAATTAATGGAAGAAGCAGTAAAAATCGCAAAAGAACTTGTAAATACAATCGTAAAGGCAGACAAATAATGATTAATCTAAAAACTGACAAATGGACTATCAGCAATATTGATACAATATTGTTTGATAAAGACGGAACTTTCATTGATTTGCACTATTTTTGGGGCAAAATGACAGAGATGAGAGTTGAAGAAATTATTGAGAAATTTAATCTGTCAAAAGACTTATTTCCAAAACTTTGTCTTTACTTAGGTTATGATATTTCAAAAGGTGAAATGCTTCATGATGGAATTACAGCAATGTATTCCAGACCTGTGATTATCGAAATATTTTGCAAAACCCTAAATGACTTAGGCATAAAAATTACAGAAAACGATATTGAAAAAATATTTGACCACGTAAGCAAAGTATTTTATGAAAATATGTCTGAATATACAAAACCGATTGAATCTGCAATAAATTTCATAAGAAAAATTAAAGCTAAAGGCTTGAAAACAGGAATTGTCACTTCAGATGCAAAAGAATCAACACTTTTGACTCTGAAACATTTCCAATGGGAAAATTTATTTGATGTAGTAATAGGCAGAGAATCCACTAAAGAGACAAAAGAAAGCGGTGCTCCTGTCAAGTTGGCATTGGAATTATTAAAATCAAATCCTGAAAATACACTTATGGTAGGCGATGCCCCAATGGATTTTATTGCAGCAAAAAACGGCGGAGTAAATCAAACAATCCTTGTATCTACAGGACAAATTGATGAAAATACTCTTATGCAGACATCTGAATTTACAACAACTTCACTTGATGATATCGAAATATATTAATCTAGAATTTGTTATAAAAAACGGTATGACTTAATTCATATCTCTCATTATGATGAGGATTTGGAGTGGAATCTTTAGCAGGATAACCGATAGGCAAAATTGCCACAGGTTCAAAATTGTCAGGAATATTAAAAAATTCCCTCAATAATTCTGTTTTAAAAGATCCCACCCAAGTTGTACCGAGTCCGATATTTTCAACTTCCAACATCATTTGAGTGGTGACAATACTTGCATCTACAGGTCCCATTTCATAACCGTCATGACCTCTTTTCCAGCTCACTGTATTATCATAACAAATTAAAAGAGCTAAAGGTGCATTAAAATGATATGGAGTACATTTTTTCAAGTTTTCAAGTGCTTCCTGAGATTCTATTACAAGAATTCTTTGCGGTTGGAAATTCACTGCTGTCGGAGCAACTCTGCCTGCTTCCAATATCAAATCAAGTTTTTCTTTCTCTACTTTTCTATCATCAAAATTTCTTACAGAATATCTTTTCTTTAAAAGTTCTAATAAATCCATAATACCCCCTTGTTATTTGACAATTATATTAAACAATCATTAGTTCGTCAATTTGTATGCTATAATAATTTTATGAAAATAGGAATTATCGGACTAGGCTTAATCGGCGGATCTTTATTCAAAGATTTAACAAAAAAATATGATGTAATAGCAGTTTCACAATCTCAAAACGGAGATAAAATCTTCAAATCATATGATGTGTTAAAAGATAGAGATTTAATTTTTGTATGCACTCCAATGAACAAAACTCTCGCTGTACTAGATGAATTAGAAAACTATTTATCTCCTGATACAGTAGTCACTGACGTATGCAGTTTGAAAAAATTTGTATCAGAAAAACAAAGACCTTATAAATTCATTCCGTCACACCCAATGGCTGGCACTGAACATAAAGGATTTGAAAACTCTTTTGAAGGACTTTTTAAAAATGCTAAATGGGTAATTATAGGCAATCAAGAAGACAAGAAGGCAAGAGGTCAGGAATTATTACTAGAAATTATTAATTATGTCGGTGCAACTCCTATTTTTACAACAGCAGAAAAACACGATGAAGCAGTTGCAATGATTTCGCATATGCCAATGGTAATTGCACAAGGCCTTATGCTTGCTGCAAAAGGAAATCCTCTGGCATTAGAAATTGCCTCAAGCGGTTTTCGCGATATGACACGTCTTGCAATGTCTAATGAAGAAATGGCAAATGATATGGTCACAATGAACCATAAAAATATTGAGCAATCAATTTTAAAATTATACAAAGCAATCGGGGAATTAACAAACGGCGACTATCCAAAGACAATCGCCGAATTAAAAAATATACGCTCTAAAATGTTTTAATATTTTATCTTTATTATTTTTGAAAAATTTTCAATTATCATATTTAATAAATCTATATTTGTATACATTAATTTTAAAACTTTATTTACATCCTGCTTATCTTCCTTATTATAACAATTATAAATATCAGGTGTATTTTTTATATTCAAAACTACAT
>CAJMDF010000056.1 GCA_905212085.1 uncultured Clostridium sp. | reverse complement strand
TATGTTAGTAATTTTTATTTTTTATTAATTTTTCATATTTTAAAATTTGTTCGGTAGTGTATTCTATAATTTTATCAGTGTGTGCAAAGGATACAAACATAGATTCAAATTGTGATGGAGCAACATAAATTCCGTTATTCAACATATGGTTGAAATAGTCTGCAAATTTATTTACATCGCAAGTTGAAACATCTTTGTAATTAGAAATTTTAGTATTTGTAAAAAAGACTGACATTAATGAACCTATTCTATTGGTTTGCAAACCTATTTGTTTATATGCATTTTCTAAAACAGAAGATTTTTTATCAAGTTCTGAATAAATTTCTTTATTTTCCATTAGGATTTTTAAAGTTTCAATCCCTGCAGTAACAGCTACTGGATTCCCTGAGAGTGTTCCTGCTTGATATACAGGACCGATTGGAGCAACGCAGGACATTACATCTTTACGTCCGCCATATACGGCTAAAGGCATACCTCCACCTACAATTTTACCGAAAGTTGATAAATCAGGAGTAACCCCGTAATATTCTTGAGCGCCGCCTAATGCTAATCTAAAACCTGTTATTACTTCGTCAAAAATTAACAAAGCTCCATATTTTTTCGTGATTTCTCGTAAAAATTTTAAAAATCCAGGTTTTGGTAAGACTACTCCCATATTTGCCGCAACTGGTTCAACAACGATACAAGCTACATCATCCCCATATTGTTCCATTAATTTTCTTACAGAATTTTCATCATTATAATCTGCCAGAAGTGTATATTTTGCATAATCTTTCGGTATGCCGGCACTGTCAGGGATTGCTTCTGTTAAAACTCCAGAACCTGCTTTCATCAAAAGACCGTCAGAATGTCCATGATAACAGCCGATAAATTTTATTATTTTATCTCTGCCAGTAAATCCTCGTGCTACTCTTACTGCACTCATTACAGCTTCAGTACCAGAACTTACTAGTCTTATCATTTCCATAGATGGAACACATTTTTGTATTAATTCAGCTAATATCAATTCTTTTTCTGTTGGAGCACCAAAGGTTAATCCGTTATCACAAACTTTTTTTACGGCTTCAATAACTTTAGGGTATGCATGTCCTAAAATCCCAGGGCCCCATGAGCAAACGTAATCTATATATCTATTGCCGTCTGCATCATAAATATATGCACCTTGTGCTTTTTTTACAAAAAACGGAGTCTTTTTTACTGCATTAAATGCTCGTACAGGACTATTTACACCTCCCGGCATTATTTTTTGCGCTTTTTTAAATAAATCTTCTGATTTTGTCATACAAACCTTTACTCTTATTCATTTAACCATTTTGCCATATCTAATGCGTGATATGTGATTATTATATTTGCACCTGCTCTTTTCATCGCAATCAGGTTTTCTGTTACAATTCTTTTTTCATTAATCCAGCCATTTATAGCTGCAGCTTTTACCATTGAGTATTCGCCGCTTACGTTGTAAACAGCAAAAGGCATATTATAAGTTGAAGAAGCTTCTTTTAAAATATCCAAATATGCTAATGCGGGTTTTACCATTACGATATCGGCATTTTCTTCAATATCTGCTTCAATTTCTCTCAATGCTTCTTTAGAGTTTGTAAAATCCATTTGATAACTTCTTCGATCGCCAAAGCAAGGTGCAGATTGTGCAGCATCTCTAAATGGTCCGTAATATGCTGATGCAAATTTTGCACTGTATGCCATTATAGGTGTGTTTTTATGACCTGCATCATCCAGAGCATTTCTGATAGCAGATACTCTTCCGTCCATCATATCTGATGGTGCTACCATATCTGCTCCTGCTTCAACTAAACTTACTGCCATTTTGCATAAAAGCGGTAACGTTTCATCGTTTAAAATTTTACCATTTTCAACAACTCCACAATGCCCATGTGATGTGTATTCACAAAGGCATACATCTACTATGCATAAAATTTCTGGATAATTTTTTTTGATATATCTGACTGCTCTTTGAGTAATTCCGTTTTCGTCATAAGCTTGTGTGCCATATTCATCTTTATCTTCAGGTTTTGGAATTCCAAATAGCATAACGCCTGATATTTTGCTTTGTTTTACATCGTCAAGAATTTCAGACAATCTGTCAATAGAATATTGATAGACATTTGGCATTGAATTTACGGGAGTTTTTATATTTTCTCCGTCGATTACAAAAATCGGGTAAATAAAATCTTTTACATTCAACCTTGTTTCTCTTACCAAATCTCTCATTACTTCGTTTTGTCTTAATCTTCTTAATCGTTTCATTTTTAATCCTTATTAAAATCTTTTTCTATACATTCTATTATGCCATCAATATTATATTTATCTGCTATTAAAACTTTTTCTGTTTTATATTTTTTTATAGCTTGTGCACATTTTTCTCCGATACATACTATCTTGATATCTTTGTTAAGGCTTTTTTCGAAGCTGTCAAAAAACGTTGTTACTCCTTTTGCACTTCCGAACACTAAATAATCTACATCAAAAGAATTTATCTTTAAAGTTGAAATAATTGTTTTTTTCTCGAGATTTTCTTTTAATTCATAAATATGAAAATCTGTATATTCATACCCGTTTTCATTTAATTTATTTATTAAAAAATCACTACTTTCTTTTGCTCTGCAGATTAAAATTTTATCATTTTTTTGAAGCCTTGCTAAAAGTTCTTCTGTCAAAGTTTCGGAATCAAAATGATTAGGCATCAGGTCTGCATAAATCCCGTATTCCAAAAGTTTTTCTGCAGTTCCTGATCCTATTACGGCAATTTTTAAATTAGATAATAATCTTATATCTTTGTGTTCTTTTTTTAGTTTTTCAAAGAATTGTTCTATTCCGTTTTGACTTGTGAAAACCAGCCAATTAAAATTATTGACATCGGGTAATTTCTCGTTGTTATTGATAACATCTAAAAAGCCCCAGTCAAAAATTTTCCATTTTTTAGAGTTAATTTTGTCATTAAATTTTTTTACAAAACTATCAGTACCTGTAACTGCAATTTTTAAATCTTTAATATCATTGTTATAGTTTGAATTTTCGGATAATTTTCCTTTCAAATCCAAATTTACACATTCTCCTATAACAATTATTACGGGTGCTTGAATTTTTTGTTTTTCAATTTCAGATGAAATATTTTTTATATTTCCTTTAATAACTTTTTGTTCTTTAGTACAACCTTTTGATATTATTGCACAGGGTGTATTTTCATTCATTCCTGAATTCAAAAAATTATTCATAATTTCTGGTATATGGTGGTAACCCATTAAAAATACAATAGTTCCGCCAAGTTTTGTAAGTGCTTGGTAATCTATCGGTGTAATATTTTCTTTATTATCAATCCCGACAGATGAAGCTGTAAGAACTGTAAAATTTCTGCTCAATTGTCTGTGAGTAAGTGGAATTCCCGCAAGTTCCGGTACGGCAATGGCTGATGAAATCCCAGGGATAACTTCATAGGAAATATTTTCTTTTTCTATTGCTTGAGCTTCTTCTGAGCCTCTGCCAAATACATAAGGATCTCCGCCTTTTAGACGTGTTACAATTTTCCCTGATTTTGCATATTTTATAATTAAATTATTTATTTCATCTTGAGGCATTGATTTTTGGTGGTATCGTTTCCCGACATAAATTTTTTCGACATTTTCAGAAAGTTTGTTAATTAATTCTTCATCAACCAAAGAATCATATAATACAACATCTGATTCTAAAAGTTTTTTTAAACCTTTTAATGTGATTAAATCTGCTTCGCCGCAGCCGGCTCCGATTAAATATACTTTTCCTGTCATTATTTGGTTTTCCTATGATTTTATGTGAGATACCAGTTTTGGAATTTCTTCAAAAATTTTTGAATATTCTCCACTTTTTTTAATTTCTTTGCCTTTATACATTATTACAATTTCTATATTTTGTTCATCGGAAAATTTGCTATAAATCCCGTTTATTTCACTGCAATTAACTTGCAAATTTTTTAGGATTTCTCTTTCTATTTTATATTGCTTAAAAGTTTTACCATCATTAATTTTCAAAATCTCATTTTTGTATTTGTAATCTTTTTTTGCTTCGATTGCAATTATACCTTGACATGCAGCAGGTATTATTTTATCAATATCAAATATTTTAAATTCAAAATTGTATTCTGTTGTATTTAATAAGTTTAATCTATCAAGTCCTGCTCTTGCGAGAACTATTGCATCATATTCCTTATTTGCTAATTTTTTTAGTCTTGTATCAATATTTCCTCTAATTGTTTTTATTTCAGCTTTGGGAAAATATTTTTTCATATAAAATTCTCTCCTTGGACTGCTTGTTCCAATTACAGAAATCTTTTTTTGATTTTTTCGAGTTATTAAAACATCTTGAGCATCAGCTCTTTTTGGGGTGCATATAATTTCTAATCCGTCTTGTAATTCAGATGGTAAATCTTTTGCACTGTGGACTGCTATATCAATTTCTTTGTTTAAAAGAGCGTTTTCAAATTCATTTATGAAAAGTCCTTTATCTCCAATTTCGTGAAGCGGTTTATCCAGAATTTTGTCACCTTGAGTTTTAATAATTACAATTTCTGTATCTAAATTGGGAAAATGTTTTTTTAACGCTTCTTCTACAATTTTTGTTTGAGCAATAGCTAATTTGCTTCCTCGTGTCCCTATTTTTATTTTGTCCATTAAACACCCATTAATTTTTTTATACTTATATTTTCTATTAAATTATTCATTTCTTTTTTTAATTCATTATAACTGAGTTTAAAATTATTTTTTTCATAAAATTGTAAAAGAGAATGAATAATTTTTGCTCGAACTGTTTGCTCAGAGATTTGAGATTTTAATTCTTGTCTTAGTAACCCTAAATTTTCAATAACTTGTTCGATATTTTCAGGGATAGTTTGCTCTGTTAAATTTTTTAGATAAGCTGCCATATCAGGAGCTTTCCCGCTTGTTGTAAAGCCTGCTGTAAAAGCATCTTTTTTTATCAGTGCAGGGAAAATAAATGAACAATTTTCAATATCATCAACAGAATTTACAAAAATATTATTTTCTTTGCAAGTTGCTGAAATTAAACTATTTATATTTTTGTCATTTGTTGCTGAAATTACAATAAAAGATTTTTTAATATCATTAATTTCAACTTTCTTTTTTTTGTAAATTAAATTTTTATTTTCATCTAAAAGTTTTTCTAATTCGCAGCAAATTTCAGGTGAAACGATTATGATTTTTGCTTCGAATGGAATAAGTTTTAAAACTTTTCTGAAAGCAACTTTCCCGCCGCCGATAATCAATATATTTTTATCTTTTAAATCTACAAATAAAGGGAAATATGCCATTAATGAATTAAACTCCCTTCATTATTTTCAATAGTATTTATAACGTTTACAAAAGATTTTGCATCTAATTTATCTTTTAGATAGTATAAAAATTTTTCTAATGAAAAATCTTTAAATTTTTCGTTTTCTGCTTGAATTTTTCTTAAAGCGTTATGGTAAATTATATTTTTAAATATTTTTTGTAATTCTTGATTTAAAATATCTTGTGCATCAGATACAGCTTTTTCTTTTTTTAAATTATTATTTTTCACAATTTCTTTAAAATAATCAATTGTAATCAGTTTACAGTTTTGTATTTTAGAAATTTCTCTATCAATATCATATGGCGATGCTAAATCAACAAAAAGCATTTTGTTTGAAGATATATTTGATAATGTATCTTCATAGTTTATTGTGTAATGAGGACTTTTTGTCGCAGAAATTACAATATCCACATTTTTTAAATATTCAAATCTTTTTGTATAATCTAAAACTTCAACTTTATCTGTAAAATCAAAGGTATTCCCATGAGATCTTTTAGTTGCATATATTTTTGCATTAAAATCTTTATTTAAAATATTTTTAATTATTGTAGAACCAATTTTCCCGCTGCCTCCGATTATTAAAATAGAAGGTGATATGATATTATTTTCTTGTATAAAATTTTTAATTTCATTGCAGGTTAATGTTGCGAAAGATATTGCTGATTTTGCAATTTCTGTTTGAGTTTTTATTTTTTTTGCACAGGATAATGCGCTTAAAAATGTTATATTTAATTCATAACCTGTTCTTTTTTCTTGTAAAGATTCTAGATATGTTTGTTTTACTTGAGATAGAATTTCATTTTCTCCAATAATCATAGAATCAAGCCCGCAAGTTACTTTAAAAATATGTTCTATTGCACTTTCTTTTTCGTAATATCTTGCGTATTTTCTTATTTCACTAATAGAAAGTTTTGTTTTTCTTGATAGTAAATTTTCAAGGATAGAAAATACTCCATTATGTGATTCCACATATATTTCGGTGCGGTTACAAGTTCCTAAAATTACGCATTTTGCATCGGTTATAAATTCACTTAATTGAGATAAAAAATCTTTTTTTTCAGAATTTGTGAAAGCAAATTTATTTCTGATATCTTCCGGAGCTGTTTTGAAACTTATACTTATACATTTCAAATTGCATACTCCTTAACTATATCCATAAATTTATCTTTATTATCAGTAATCCAGCTTTCAAAAGTTGAATTTTTACTTTGAATTTCTTTCCCGAGTTTTCTAAACATTTCTGGAATTTTATCTGCAGGAATAGTACCGAGTACTTCTCCGAAATGTTCATTCCCCTGTGTTTCGCATCCGTCAAAAAAGATATCAAATACATCAGAGAGTACACCATCAACTTTTTTCTTTCCGCCTTTAAATCCTACGTTAGCAGTTTCATGTGCAGCACAAGAGGATTGGCAGCCTGAAATACATAATTTTGGTAATACTCCGTCTGCAAAATTTTCTTTCTTGTCAACTTCTATAATTTTTTCTAAAAGTCCGCTTGAATTTGCAATACCTTGTTGACAAATTGTAGCTCCTACACAGCTTATTGATTCTTGTAATTGCGTATTTGAGTTATCTGATTTTAACAAATCTAAAATTTCATTTGCTTCATCTCCTGTCAAATTAGTTATAAACATTTCTTCTTTAGTGGATAGTCTTAATCTCACATCATCCATACAGGAAACTTTATCATATAGATTTTTCAAAGTCTTCAAATTAGGGTTCCCTAAGGCAGGGTGATATTTTACTGCATACAAACCGTTTTGTTTTTGTTCAATGATATTTTTTGACGGTTTTGCCAAAGAGCCGTTACTTTGTTTTGTAACTGAAGGTATAATGATATTTAAGGTTAAATCTTCGGAATCTTTTATTTCTTTAAGAATACGGTTGAATTCTGATAAATATTTTTCTTCTCCGATTGTTCTTGGAATATATCTTGTTCTTGCTTTTGCGCGGTTTTCATAATTTCCGTATTTCATAAAGATTTGAACCATTGTCATTATGTAATATAAAATGTCTTTAGGTTCGATATCTTCAGCAGTCTTAATCCCAAACTCGGGGTTAACACCTAAACCTCCTGCTGTATATAAATCAAATTTTCCGTTTGCTTTTGCGACAAAGCCCATATCTCTGTATGTTGCGTGGACTATGTTTGCGGCAGTGTTAGAAAAACTTACTTTTAATTTTCTTGGTAAATTAATTTTACCGATTAAACCAGTTAAGAATTCTGAAGCTTTTTTTGCATAAGGCGATACATCAAAAAATTCTCCTTTTTCAACACCTGATAGAGGAGAACATAGAACGTTACGAGGATTGTCTCCTCCTCCGCCTATTGTTAAAATCCCTGCATCAAATGCTTCCAACATTAGTTTTGGAATGACTTCAGGTTTGAGATGATGTAACTGTATTGATTGATTTGTTGTAAAGTGAATTTTTTCGATATTATATTTTTCAATACTTTTTATTACAAATCCAAGTTTGTCTGTATCTAACATCCCTCCAGGAACTCTTAATCTAAGCATCCCTGTTTTATGCCCACGTTCAGAGTAAGTCCCAAACTTCCCTGATATAGATTTATATTCCGGTATTGAAAGTTCTCCGTTATAATATTTTTCACAAGTTTTTGCAAAATCTTTAATGCTTGCTCTTATTTCTGCTGTTCTGTTATTTTTTTCTAACACAGTATTCATCCTTTTTCTCCGTATTCGTATTGTTATATTATTCTAACTCAAACGAATAGCTTTTAGTATTAAATATTTCTAAAGATTAATAGAATTTGTAGTAATGTATGTAAAAAAATCTATATAACAAATTGTAAAAAATATTTTAAAATAAGATAAAAA
>CAJMDF010000055.1 GCA_905212085.1 uncultured Clostridium sp. | reverse complement strand
AACCATCAAACATACAGATTGGAACTTTTCTGCAACTTCCCTTGGGTCTCTAAACCTAGCATTTTTATTTAAAAAATTATCTATTCCTGACATGATTTTTCCCTAATTATTATAAAAAAAAGCCATATTTTTATTTGCTAAATTAGTTGTTTATTATTAATTTATATTAAGGAAAGTGGCAAATTTTTTTATTTTTTCTATTTTATATAATTAATGTTTGAAAAATTTTTAGGGAAAATTAATGGGACAATTTTTTAATTCAATTAATGAAGTAAGAAAAAATTATAACAAATATGATTCTTGGGAACAAAAGCAGGCTGATGAAAGAGCTCAAAAAGAGTATTTAGCTGCGAATTTAGAAATTCCAGATGATAAAGTTGAATTGACTAATAAAAGAGCTCAAACTGTTATTAGAGCAACTGAAATGATGGATGCTAGATCCGAAGATAATTGTCAGGATATGGAACAGTATACAGGGTTAATATCTATGGTTCCTCTTATGGGGTTAACTTTTGCTCAAGTTCCACTATTAAATTTTGTAGAAAAAAAGCTTACTTCTAAAATGAGTAACAAAATTGATAAATTAAATGAAGAAATTAAAAATTTAGCAGCAAATGATAGTAATAGAGCTTTGAAAATTTCTGAAAAGAAAAACTTGTCCGCAAGAGTGTTTAAAATTCGTAATGGAGTTCAAAAATACGGACCTTTTGCAATTATGGGGTTAATGCTTACCAGTGCTGTAGGTATGATTCTTTGGGGAAATTCTAAGCAAAAAGAAGCATCAAGGATTGGTCGTTACCAAGCAAAACAGAATGAATTAAAAGATGTTAAAAATTTCGTAGTTTATACTCCTGAACAATTAGAAAAAGCTAGAGAGCTTGCAAAATCAATTCCGGATGAAAAAGAACGGAATAGCATCTCTAAAATGATTAAAGAATTAAAAGATATTTCAAAGGATAGAAAAGCTTATGAAGAATGGTTAGCCAGTAAAGATCCAAATGAAATTGACAAACTTAAATCAGTAAACTTATCGCCTGAACAATTGCAAAGAGCTCAAGAAGATAAAGAATTAATTGTAGATGCAGTAAAAGAAATAAATATAAAAGCTGAAGAATATTCTGAAAATGTTGAAAATGCTTTTGATACATTAGGAACTTTGTCTTGGATAGTAGCAGCACCATTAGGTTTTGGAATTAATAAATTATTAAAATTGGCTAAAGCTGATAAAAAAGTTAGAAATATTGTATCTATTGCAATTCCTATTTTGACTTCATTTGGAATACAAATGCAAGGAACCTTAGAAGAAAAAAAAGCTTCTAGAGTTGGAAGATATAAGGCAAGACAAGATTTATTGAAAAATCCTGCAAGACTTATGGCATTTTCTGATGAAGATATGAAAAAAGCTGAAAATATTAAAGCTGAGAAACAAAAGCAAAGTTTCTTTGAAAAATTGGGTGGAAGTTTTTCTTTTCTTAATTCTTACTTCAAAGATAAATCAGAATACAATAAATATAAAAAGACTACATACAAAGAAAATGAAAAATTACAAAAAGCATTAAGTGAAATTGAAATAACAGATAGCCAAAAAACAGAAGCTAAATCTTTGCAAAAGAATGTATTTAGAGCTTTTGATGAAGTGGATGAAATGTCTCAAAGATATTCTGAAGATGTTGAAGCAGGAACAGAAATTGCAAAACAATTAGGTGTGACTCTGTGGAGTATTGCTTCAACTCTAGGTTTAGGATTTATAGCTGCATCAGTTATTAAGGGTAAATTCCCGATAGCAAGGTTAGGAAATTGGCTCACAAATTTAACTTTTGATTCTAAATCATCAATAAAACAGGCAGTAAATAATGTTTACGATGTTGTAAAAAAACAAGATAAAGTAACTGTCCAAAAATTTCAACAGGCAATTGTAAATGGTAATTTAAAAACATTTTTAGATCATCCGAAAAATAAAGAATTAAAAGCTGCGGTAGAACCTTTATTTGCAGAGTTTGGAAAAATAGGTACGCAGGGCATAGCTGCTTCAGTTGCAGATGGCAATAAAAAAGGTATGTCTGAAATATTCTCAGAATTGTTTGCAAGTCATTTTAAACAGACTGCACTTGCAAAATGGACTCGTAATATGATTACTCAGTGTACAAAATTATGGGCTAAATCAAAGGCTTCTAATGCAGATGTCGAAATTCCTAAAGAAGTTCACGAAAAATTGGGTATGAATTTTAACTACAAAAATTATAAAACTTTAATTAATACCGGTATTGTTGCCGGTGTACCTATTTTGGGTATAATTTTTGCAATTCCTTATGCATTTAATGCTTGGCTGACAAATATTCAAAAGAAAGCCGGGAAAATTGGGATTATGAAAGCTATGGATAAAATTGATGATCCAAGAGTTTTTGCATCAGATATTTATTCAGTTCCATCTCAAAATGCTCCGAAAAATTCTGGGAATGGTAATATAGAAAGCGGAAATTTATTAGAGAAATTTAAGCAACAGGCAGTATAATTTCAAATTCTGTTATTTCAGGAGTTGATTTTTTCAACCTTAAAATAGCATTTTGTGCCTTTAGGTTATCTACACAAATATGTAGTCCAAGCCCGCTGCCTGTAGATTTGGTAGTATAACCTTCTTCAAAAATTATTGCTTGTTTTTCTTTTGAAATTGGGGCTCCATTATTAGAGATAGTTATATGCGCTTCGTTGTTTTTAATTTCTAGTAAAACATTAATTTCTCCTTTTTTATCAATAGCTTCAATTGCGTTTTTTATTATGTTTACGATGCAGGCTAGAAATTTATTTTCATCGATATATACTTTTGAATTATTTTGAATGTGGCAATTTATAGTAATTTCTTTTTCGTGAATGTATACTGTAGATAGTTTTACACCTTCTTCTAAAATTTCTTTAATATTACATTCTTTAGGTGAAAAATTATTTAAAGATTTTAGATCCAGTAATGAGTTATTCATTATTTTTAATGATTTACTAATACAATTTATAGCATTGTTAATTGATTTATTTTCAATCCCTTCTTGTTCTAAATTTCTTTTTATAATTTGTGTATAAATTTCACAAATAGAAAGATGGTTTCTTATTTCATGTGCTACGCATCTTGATTGCTCGTATAATAAATTAGTATTGCTCATTTCTCCTCTTCAACATTAAAGGCTCAGCTTTTTAAGACTGAACCTTTAAACACTTATATTAAAAGTATCAAATTAAACAGCCATTTTATGTCTTCTGTTTGCAAATCCGTTATTTAGTGCATATAAAACGGCTTGAGTTCTGTCATTTACTTGCAATTTTTGGAATATATTATTTACGTGAGTCTTTACTGTAGTTTCTGATATAAATAATTTTCCTGCAATACCCTTGTAGTTATTACCCTGTGTAAGTAAGTCTAATACTTCTTCTTCTCTTGCTGTTAGGTATGTAAGTAAATTTTCTTCTGCTGAAGCTTGAGCTTCTTCTTTGAAGGAACGTTGAAAATATTCGAAAAATCTTGATGTAAGAGCATTTGGAAGATAAATTTTGCCTGATGCAACTTCATCCATAGCATAAATTAGTTGAGCTGATGCCATAGTTTTTAAAACATAACCTTTAGCACCTATTTTCATAGCTCTAAAGATTAGATCAGCATCGTCATAGCCGCTAAGTGCGATTACTCTGATTCCTAAATCTAATTTTTCAATCTCTTGAATAGCTTGAAGTCCATCTTTTTCCGGCATATTAATATCCATTAAGATAATATCAGGGCGATACTTTTTAGCCAAGTTGATTCCTATATTTGCACTTGTTGTAGCTCCAACTACTTCATAGCTGCTTTCAAGTGTAATTAATTCTTTTACTCCTCTTAAATGATCTGCATTATCATCTATTAGTAATACTCTTGATCTTTTTTTGAACTCTCTCATTTTTTATCTCCCTGTTGTTTTTAAGCTTCCCTCTACACTATATATACTACTATTTTTGTATGGTCTTTTTCATCCATGCTATGATTGATATTGAATTATTAAGGGTTTGAGAATTTGTCTTACATCTTTGGATTGATAAAACTCTCAATCATGCTCTACACCATGCTTTTAGAAGTTTTGACCGCATGGATGATAAAAGTTTTTAATAGTCTTTTTGGTGTAATATCTTCGTGGTATAATCTTTTTATTAAGAGGGTATGAGTATGGAAATTTTAATATTTTTGGGTGGTTTTTTTATAGGAGCTTTGTGCGTATTTATTCTACTTAAAGTAATAAGTAAAAGTGATAAAGCATCAAGAGATTTGATGCTAGAGCAGATGAAGTTGTATTTTGAAAATACTGCGAATAGAATTTTTAAAGAGAATTCTTCTGAACTATCTTCTCAAAATAGAGAAAAGTTGGATGAATTTTTTAAGAGATTTAAAGAGAAAATTGAAGATTTTGAAAGACGTGCTGAGGACAATTTTAAAACTGAATCAGATCATTTTAAAACTTTTGATATGAATATAAAAAGTTTTCTTGATATTGGGAATAAAATTTCTCGAGATACAAATTCGCTTGTAAGTGTGATGAAATCTGATAATAGGGCTTCAGGCAGATGGGGTGAAATTGTTTTAGAAAGAGTTTTGGAAGTCTCAGGATTGAGAAAAAATGAAGAATATAAAATTCAAATGGAGACGTCAGAAGGTCGTCCTGATGTAACTGTATTTTTACCTGAAGGTAGATTTATATATATAGATAGCAAAACATCTTTTGCATCTTGGGATGGATTTGTAAATGCTCAAGATGAAAATGAAAAACAAATTCATTTAAAGCAGTTTATAGATTCAACTAGGGCTCATATAGCTGGTTTGGCTAAAAAAAAGTATTATGATGACATTGCTTCTCCGAATTTTGTGTTGATGTTTATACCTATTGAAAGTTGCTATTCAATGATGTTTTGTGATGATTGTGCATTATGGGATTATGCTTGGGAAAATAATGTTATGCCGGTATCTCCATCTACTCTTTTAGCAGCTTTGAAAATAGTAAATTCTTTCTATGTAATAGACAGACAAAATAAAAATGTATTAGAAATGGCAAATTTATGTACATCAGTTCATGATAAATTTGTAACGTTATTAAATGAATTATTGAAAATTCAAGATAATTTGTCTAATTCATTAAAGAAACTAAATGGTCGTGGAAATATAATTAATCAAATTGAGAAACTGGAAAAATTAGGTTGCATATATACAAAAGAATTACCTGAAATTCATGAAGATATTAAAGCAGAATAAAAGAAAATTGTATTATAAGCCTAATTCTGGTAAGGGTTGATTTTATTTTTTTGTGGTGATATATTTTTTTGTAATATGATAGATAAACCTAAAACAGCTAAAGATAGAATTATTTTAGCATTGGATGTTGACAATTTAAAAGAAGCTCATGAATTAGTAAATGAGTTAAAAGATTATGTAGGATATTTTAAAATCGGTTTGCCTTTAATTGTGAATTACGGTTTTGAGGCATTCAGATTATTGGAAGAAAATGGCGCAAAATGCTATTATGATTGCAAATTCCATGATATTCCTCATACAGTACAAAAGGCATGTATCAGTTTAGTGAAAAATAATATTAATTTTTTCAATGTCCATATTCAAGGCGGTTCAAAAATGACATCCGCTGTTGTGAGAGCTTCTCGAGCAGCTGCTAAATCTATGGGAATTGAACCTCCTACAATTTTAGGTGTTACTCTTTTATCAAGTTTTGGTCAGAAGACTCTTACAACTGAATTATGTGTTGATAAAAATATTGAAGATTTTGTATTGCAGCTTGCAAAAGTTGCAAGGGAATCAGGTCTTGACGGTGTTGTAGCTAGTGCTGAAGAAGCACGTAGGATTCGTAAAGAAATAGGTGATGATTTTATAATTTTATGTCCGGCAACCCGTCCTACCTGGTCTTCCGTTAATGATCAAGTGAGAGTAGATACTCCTCGTGATGCAATTTTATCAGGTGTTGATTACATGGTTGTTGGGCGTCCTATTACTTCTGCTGATGATAGAATTGCTGCTGCAACTTTAATTATTGATGAGATTGAGACTGCTCTTGAAGATAAGATGTCTTTAGTTTAATTAGTATGTGCTTGATTGTTGAGTTTCTATATATTTTTTCTTTTTAGAATTAAATGTATAAATTGTATATTCATCCCCGTTTGATTTGATTTTTATTGAATTATTTCTGTCAGTTCTATAGATATTTGTTTCTCTCAAAGTATCAAGTGTACCTTTGTATGGGTGTCCGAATGAATTTATTCCTGTTGAAATTATAGATGTTTTTGGTTTTAGATCCTCAAGCATTTCTTTATTTACTGTATTTAAGCCTCCGTGATGTCCCACTTTTAGAACTTCGATATTTGACGGGATATTTGATTTTAATTCCTCAAATGCTTTTATTCCTGCATCGCCCATAAATAGCATATCAAAATTTTTATAACTAAGAAGTGTGATTATAGAGTTATCATTTTCTTTATTAGTGTTTGCCTGATATGTTCGTATATTTAAGTTATTTTCTTTGTATATTGATGAATTATTTTGAGGTATTTTGTTTGGAATTTGATTTTTATCTAAATCATTATAAATTATTTTTGAAGTTGTAGATGTTTCATTGTAAGAATTTATGAATACTTGTTTAACTTTTAAATTTTTCATAATATCGACAGCTCCGCCTGAATGATCGTTGTCAAAATGAGTTATAATCATAGCTTCAATATTTTTTATACCTCTGTCTTTTAAATACTTTATAATAATTGAATTTGCTTGAGCTTTGCTTCCTTTATAGCCTGATTTGCCAGTGTCGATAATAAAATATTTATTTTCAGGTGTTTTTATTAAGAAGCAATCCGCATTTTGCACATCAAATGTGATTATTTCCAAATTCTTTGACGGAATTTGTATAAATGAAATTAATAATATGGATAGCAAAGAAATGCAGAATATTTTTAGTTTTTTGTTAAAGCCTGTTTTTATTCCAAGAGTGATAGATAAAATTATTCCGTAATAAATGAATATTTGAATAATACTAGGATGTCTTGTGGTACATAGTGAATGGGGTAGTTGCGCAAAAAAGTTTGAAATAAAGACTAGAATATTTAATACATAATTTAGTATTACATCAAATAACATACATATTTTATCAGTGAATGGTGTAAACATTGCAATGATAGAGCTTACAAATCCGCCAAAGCTTATAACACTTAAAAAAGGCATACTCAAAATATTTGCAAATATTGAATATGTGCTAAATGTATTAAAATAAAACATTTGTATAGGTGCTACCCAAATTTGAGCAATTATAGGGATTAAAAGTGTACCAATTAAAAAGTCTGGTATTTTTGAATCTTTATATTTTTCAAAAATAATATTTGCAGTTGTGAGAAGTCCGAATGTAACAATAAATGATAATTGAAATCCTACATCATTTATGTATGCCGGATTGTAAATTAGAAGAATTGTAGCTACAAATGATAAAAGAGATATTGTATGCGCATCTCTATCAATTAATTTCCCTGCAAGGATTAATAAAAGCATTAATGCAGCTCTTAATACAGATGCTCCCATCCCAGTCATCATTGTATAGAATATAACCAGTATCATTCCTGATAAAACGGTAATTTTGAATGGAGCTCTAATGCGCCTCATAAAAAATACCCAAAAACCATATATAAAAGCAACATTCATACCCGATGCCGCTAAAATATGTAAAAGACCAGAGTTTACGAATGACGCTTTTATATAATCCGGTGGAGCAATTGCATCATCTCCAAATACTATACCTCCAAGAATTTCAATATTTGGAGTTTTTAAATATTGACTGTGAACATTAATGATTTTATCTCTTAAATTATTTAAGCTTTGTAAGAATTCCCATTTTAAAGTTGGATCTTTTGCAGTTGGGGTTATTTCATCTGTGTAAAATACAGTGTAAGTGTTGAAATTTCTAAGGTATTTGCCATAATCAAATTGCGATGGATTGCTTGCTTTGAAAGGTGTTCTTAATTTACCTTTGGCTTTATAATAGTTTCCTATTTTTAAATCATCATTACCTGTATATGTAATTAGTGTTTTGCCTTTGACTTTTTCTCCGTTAAGTGTATCGGTTTTAAAGAAAAATTTTGTTTTCCCTTTCCCGTTACTATTAGGAATTGATACAATTTGACCTTGTATAGTTGCATTTTGTCTTGCAAATTCTACAAGAGCATCAGAATTTGCTGTTCTAAAATGAGCATTGAAAAAACCAAAATAGAATATGAATATCCAAAAAATTATGTATTTAATCGGAATATAATTTTTTATGATTAAAAATACTGCAATAATAGTTAGTATAAAGGCTGAAATAATTGCAATATCATTGAAATAGGCAAGAATTCCGGTCATAAATATTATTGCAGTAATAAACATTACAATATTTTTATTCTGCATTGTATTAGTAATTACATTCCTAATCATATTTAAAATTAT
>CAJMDF010000054.1 GCA_905212085.1 uncultured Clostridium sp. | reverse complement strand
ATTCAACATTTAAGACAAATCCGTATTTAGAGCGAGCGATAATGACCGGTATAACGAGGGTATCTAAAGAGAGCATTTTTTCAGATTTAAATAATCTTAAAGTAATTACTGTCACCAATGAGGAATATTCAAAATGTTTTGGGTTTACGGAAAAGGAAGTGTTTGATGCACTTGATGAGCAGGGGATTTCAGGTGAAAAAGAGAAAGTAAAGTTATGGTATGATGGATTTACATTTGGAAAAAGTAAAGATATTTATAATCCGTGGTCAATAATTAACTTTCTTGATGAGAAAAATTATAAAACATACTGGGCGGATTCAAGTTCAAACGGTTTGATAAACAGCTTAGTGAAAACAGGCAGTTCATATATAAAAATGATGATGGAAACGCTTCTAAAAGGAGAAACAATAGATGTACCGATAGATGAGCAGATAGTATTTTCGCAGCTTGATTATTCGGAAGATGCAGTGTGGAGTCTTATGCTTGCGAGCGGTTATCTTAAGGTTATATCATCAGATAAACTTACAGGTGACCGTACAAAATCGGTAATGTATAAACTCGCACTCACAAATTTTGAGATAAAGCTAATGTTTGAGGATATGATACTCCGCTGGTTCAGTCCTGCAAAAAATGAGACAAATGAATTTATAAAAGCTCTCATATGTGGAGATATAGAAAGTATGAATGCTTATATGAACAAAGTAGCATTAAAAACTATTAGTTATTTTGACACGGGAAATGTACCATCAGACGAAGAGCCTGAGCGTTTTTTCCACGGTTTTGTTTTAGGACTTATGGTAGACCAGTCAGAAAACTATATCATAACCTCAAACCGTGAGAGCGGTTTCGGACGCTATGACATAATGCTTGAACCAAAAGACAAACAGACTCAAAAATATCCGGGAATAGTTATAGAATTTAAAGTGATAAATCCAAGAAAAGAGAACTCACTTGAAGAAACTGTTGAAGCTGCACTAAAACAGATAGAAGATAGGAACTATGATGCAGAACTGATAAACCGTGGAGTAAACAAGGAAAACATACATCATTACGGATTTGCGTTTAAAAGTAAAGAGGTGTTGATAGATGGTAGGTAGATATTTTCGGAACCGAAAATATCGTAAGAAAAAGTTTCGTGTGAGGATTTTGGCAATTAAGGATGCGAAGCATTGCCAAAATCTGTTGCAGTTTGTTTTTTAAACTGCGACAAGGAAGTTTTGACGGACATTAGATAACTTGACATTTGTAAAATAAAAATATTAAAAATGAAGATAATTCAGACAGCACATATGAGGGAAAATGCTGTCTGAATTATTTTCATTGTAAGTGTGAAGAACTATCAATTAAAATATTAAATACAGTCATCATCGTTAATTGTGAGAGGAAGTACAATATTAATCTTAAAGATATTTCTAGATGTTTCAATCTTCATAAAACCTCCTGCATTTTCAACTATGTTATTAATTCGGTTCAAACCAAGACCATGTTCTGTATGCTCTTTTTTTGTGGTAAGAAAATTACCATTTTTAATGTTGAAAATATTGTTACAAGTATTTTCGGAGTGAATTATAAGTGACTCACGATATGGCTTTATAATAAGTTGTATATAGTTAGGAACATTATCTTGGGTGATTTTTTGACAGGCTTCAAGTGCATTTGAACAAATATTACCCAGTAAGGAGCAAATTTCAACATCAGTTAAAGGCAGAGCTTGTGGAAGATGCAGCATATGCTCAAATTTAATATTATTTATATGTGCCTTGTGAATATAAAAAGTTACAATGCTGTCAATAACAATATTTCCAGTACTGATAAGCTGATGGGAAACTTCAATCTTGGCATTATATTCATTTAAATATTCAAGAAGTTTATCATATTTTTTTTCCCTAACCATTTGTGTTATAACTGTAAGATGACTAGAGAGATCGTGTTTCATAAAACGAAGTTCTTTCGTCTGTTCGACTATATTTTGAAAGTTATTTTTTTCAATGGCATAAAGCTGTTGTTCTTCTTTTAACTTAATATTATAGTTCCTTGATTTACCAAGTTGGTAAATGAAGATGAGAATAATAACATAAGTAGCTAAGAAAATAAAACAAAAATTTGAAAGTCGATTTGAAAGTGCATTATTATCCGGACGAAGTTTTATGGATTCGGTTAATACAAATTCACCCATAAAAATATATATGGCAGATAAAGAGACAAAAATTATTTTTTCATATATATTTAAAAAAATATCAGAATTGTTTATATGACATATCAGTATAATAAAAAAGGAGAACAGTATTATATATGTAAGTGTTATGCTATAGCGGAGATTTCCACCAAACATTAATTGTTTTGGGGTAATATTAAAGAATATATAAGGTATATTTATGGATAAAGTATCAGTGAAAAGAGTAAGTAATGTATATACGATATTCCAAAAAAATAACTTAATAAAATCAGTATCATATATAAAATGACAGATAATAAACTGAACAATAAAAGTAATAAGCAAAGTGTATATTACAGATGGATTGAGACTGTTTAAAACAAATAAAAAAGCTGAAAGTCCGGCGGTGCTTAATGTTATAAATAATTTTTTGTTAATATTAAGCTTATATTCCGCTTTGGAGTTCATTAAATAGAAAAATAAAATGTATTCTGCGAAATCAATAATATATTCCCAAATGTATGATAAATAATTTGTCATTTTGCAACCTCCGTATTGTTATTCTGGTATTTTATTTGTTTTTTTCTTAAAAAAATTTCTATGATTGCAAGAAGATATACACTTATGATTGTATAAATAATAAGTGATGATAAGCTGGTAAATTTATAAAAATTAAAAATAACAGATATTATAATCCCAGATATAAAAAATACTAATGCAAAAATTTTATGAAATTTTTTTTGAGTATTATTTAAAAGAATATTCTGTTTTGAAGAAATAGGTGCATATTTAAGTATAAAAGGAAGAACAAATATAACAGTTATAAAAGTGGTTTTGTATGTATTATTACAATTTATGCTAAGCAGAATTGTCAGTGTACAGGTGATTATGCTGAGGGTAATACATAAAAAATGTGTAGGTGCATGAAAGCCGCCAAAATATTTTCGCAAGATTGAAAAATATATAATCCATATGATATACAATATTATATGATGTGAGATTATGCCAAGCATTAATATAAATATGGTTGTAATAAGTGTGTTTAATATACATTCAAGTCCATAACTTAAAACATCAATATCATATGTATCGTCTTTAAGTAATTTGTAAATTTTTGTTGATAGCACTGTTGATAATTTTTTTAACATTTATATTCCACCTCCCATAATATAAGTTAAATAACTGTTTTTTAGTGTGGTTAAATATTTCCTGCCTATAGTCTGGAGTTTCTTATTTGACAGAAAAATTGTATTTTTTTCTATCTTTGTAATATGACTAAGATTGACAATGCAGGTTTTATGACAGCGAACAAATGATTTTGGCAGAGTATCTGCGATTGTTTCAAGTGAACTGCGGTCAGTATATGTATCGTTTGATGTCATTATATTTATTTCGTGAAGATTACTTGTTATAATTATTATATTTGCATAAGGTATGCTTACTATTGATTGTCGGTTTTTAAATACATATTGTTTATCTGAGTATTTTTCAATCAGAGAATTTAATACAGGATATAACTTATCAGTTTGTATCGGTTTGAGCAGAAAATTAAAAGCATTTACATTGTAACCCTCAAAAACATATTCCTGATAGGATGTTATAAAAATAATATCGTTATCAAAACCTGAAAGTCGGAGTTTTTTTGCAATATCCATTCCTGTAATAGCTGAAGGAACATCAGGTTGTAATTGAATATCCATAAAGATTACATCATAATAAGTATATTTTGTATTGCCTGAAATCAAATTTTCTGCTGAATTAAATACATCAATATTAAAATTATGAGAGTTTTTATCCGCCCAAATTAATATTAAATTTTTTAATTGATTTGCAAATAATATATTATCTTCTAATATAGCTGCATTTATTATCATTTTGAGTACCATCCTGTTTTTATTAAAAAATGTATTCTTTTTTTAAAAAAGTAAGTATAATTTGTAATTAAAATGTCGTTTGTGCTGTTTCAGATACCGTTTGTGCATAGGCATATTGAAAAAAATATCAAATTATGTAATATAAATTATATATTACATAAATGGAAATAGTCAATGTAATAAATTTATTTGAGAAGAGTCAAGTGTATGAAAAAGGCTAATGAGACAGTATGTAGATTTTTGGCAAATTTAATTGTACATACGGCTGAAAAAAAAGCACATTCAGCTTGCCATGGTTATATGTATGAACCAAATGTGCCAAAAAAGCTTCTTGAACAAAGTAAGAAAAAATAGAAAGTGAGGAGAAATGGATATGAAGAAATACAGTTTAGTGAAAAAAGGAGCCGCTTTAGCAGTTGCGGCAGCAGTGACTTTGAGTGCAGGAAATGTGGTTTTGGCAGGAAGTAGGAGTGGCAGTTTTAAAATTCAACAAGGAAATTATGTAACTGTTTTGAAAAGTACACCGATTGAAAAAGCCGGAAAAAAAGATTCATCTGCCATGTTTACTTGTAAGTATAGAGTTGGAGCTAATGATACGCTTAATTTTGTAGTTATTAATAAGAATGGAAATATAGTTTCTAAAAAAGCGGCATCCTTTAGAAATACAAATGAAGAAACAACAAAATACGCTCCATATAGGTCAGGAACAGGAAAAGTAGGTGCAAGTTTTTACTTTAGATGTTCAATGTCTGATACATCAGCTTCAGATGAAACAGACGTAAAATATGTTTTCATGCCTTAAAAAAGATTATAAAAAATAGCAATGGTTGTAATAAAATTTGTTATAGCTTGGATTTAACACTATCAAGAAAGTCCCACATTTCTATTGCATAGAGCAATAAGTGGTGGGGGACTTTTCTTGTATCAGGAGAGGGCAAGCCTATTCTGATATGATAGCGGCTAATAGTGTTATGAGCAAATAGAAGCACAGATTGCAAATATCTGCTTGACTAAGGAGGGGATTACATGAAGAAAATTAGAAAAATAATCATTATGTTTATAATTGCCAGTATGATAACAGGATGTGGTAAAAGCGGAGAAAAAAATAAACAGGGAAAAATATCGGAAAATGATTACAGAAGAGAATTAAGTTCAAATGAGATAGAGAGCGGCAAGGCTTCATTTTATGTAGAAGATAAATTGAAAATAGATGCTGATATTACAAAGCAAAAATTATATAAAAACGGATTAAAATCATATTATCAAAAACAATATTGTGAAACGAAAATAGGAACAACAAATAAATTTAAAAATAATCCTACTGTATTTCATAAAAATCGTAAACAAATTGAAAAAATGTTAAATCAAATAATACATGGGAAGTTAAATTATAAAGAGTTTGTAATAGAAAAAGATAGTGAAAATGCTCCAGAGTTAGATGGAGTATTTTCAGCGGATAATGGAAGTAAATATGATTGCAAAACAATATGGGATACTTATAACAATGCTTTGGGACATAGCAGATTTTTCTTTTGTCCTCAGTTTATCATGGAAAAGCAGGGGAGTGATGCAGATGCAATAAATGCGATTAAGTATATGACAGAAACTGATATAAAGGTTGAAAAGACAAAAATGCTTACTGAGATAGAGAAAAATGCAAAAGTATATAAAAATTGGTTGGAAAAATTTATAGGAACAAGTTTGGATGATAAGTACAGAATATTTGAATTAAATAAAAAGACATCCAAAAGTTTGAATGACAGTGAATTATGTGATTACAAGTTTAAAGATAAAGAGTACCAGATGATAATGTTTTATAAAAAAGCAGATGAAATGGCAATTAATAATATTGATTTATCATATGTACTTAAAGCAGATGAAAAACCAGATAAATGGGCAAAAACAACAATGGTTAGGGAAAACCTGTTTACAATGACGGAATCTCCGGTTTATATTATTTTCTGCAATGGTGAAATAGAGTATATAGAAGCAGATATATACAGATACATGGGAGAGGAATATAAGAATAATCAAAATATAATCAGTCCAAATAAGATACTAAAAAAAGTTATTTCGTTTTATGAAAAAGAATTGATTGTAGACGAAGTTTGCATAAAATCAATTAATTTAGAATATGCAGGATATTATGGCAGGGATAATAATATGGTAAAGCCTATATTTGCTCCGGTTTGGTCGGTAAAGGTTTATGATGGTGAAAAGAAAAGGATGACATATTTTGTTTATGATGCAGTTACGGGGGAGTGTTATGTTAATGAGTATATTCCATGGTAAAAGATTTATTGAATGGAGAAGATGGTTTGCGACAGTAAAGTTTCCAATAATTGTTTTATTGTGTGGGATGGTGAATATGGCTGATGTATGTTCAAGTATGTTTTTTACTGATAATCTTAAAATACATACTTTATTATCAAGTGATATACTTTATTATTATAATATGAAATCGGCTTTTTTTAGTGTGGCGGGTTACTGCATTGCAAATTGTAGCGGAGCGGTTTTATATGCAGAGGATTATGAAGCAAATTCAGTATATATGCGTGTAAACAGATTAGGAATGGCGGGATATTCTGCAGGAAAGGTTTTGCAGACGATAGTTAGTTCATTTATATGTGGAATTGGAACAATTTTGGTATGTTTTGGAGCACTAGGTTTATTTTACCACATTCCATTATTTTTAGAAATAAACAGTAATGAGCCTTTAGGATGGACGGAAAATCTTTTATTGCAACAGGGAAGAAGCAAAGAGTATTTATTTACATTGGTAGTATTGTCAGGATTTGCATATGTGTTTTATTCATTGATGAGTTTGCTGCTTTCTATTGTGGTTCCCAAGAAAAAAGTTATTATCAGTTTTCCGATGATATTATGGTTTTTTAATCAATTTATTATTTCAAAGAGTAAATTTATTCCGGGATATTTAAAACCTTCGATTGTGTTTGATACGACATACGGTCTTTCTGAATATTTAAAAATATCACCTTATAGTGCTGTTGCATTAACAGGTTTGGGGCTAATGATTATTTCGTTACTTATATATGGAATACTTCTTTTTAAGTTGAGACGGAGCGGTGTTTTTGGAGGTGTGGAGGATGAATAAAATGAAAAAGGTATTTAAGGTTGCCATTTATGAATTAAAACTTATGTGTTTTTCATCAAAGTTCCTGATATTGTCGGTTTTGGCTTTTATTATAATGGATGTTACAGTAAGAGGATACAGGATGTTTTCACACGATTATAACCTGCCTATAGCACCGGCTGTGCTGCCGTTTTATTTTGCCGATGTGAGTTACGGAAATATAGAAATACTGTTTCTTTTGCTCTGGTTTAGTGATGTGCCGATGAAACAGAGGGTGCAGAACCAGATATTACAAAGATGCGGTATGCCGTGCTTTGCACTTGGACATCTGTTTTCGATAGTATTTGCAACAATAGTTTTTGTGCTGGAACAGTTTGTATTTTCAGTTTTGCTGTGTGGGACAAATCTTACATTTACAAGCTGGGGAAAAGTATGGGGAAGTGCAGCCGCAGGAACGGTAAAAAAACTTGGATATTCAAGTGGCTTTGTAATATCGAAAAATGTATTTCAAAATTATACGGTACCGCAGGCATTGCTGTTTTCAATGACGATATTTTTGCTGATGGGGATATGTTATGGAATGGTAGAGTTTCTGCTTAACGGTCTGCAGAAAGGAAAACTTGGAACAGTGGTATTGTCGGTATGGAGCGTTGCGTGGATATTTTTAAAGACGAACACAACAGATTTTATACGCTCGTTTATGAAATATGCACCGCAGGGCTGGTATAATCTTGGAAGAAACAATATAAGTGCATCAAAGAATATAATCAGTGGTCTTTTTGTGGGTGTAGTGGTTTTGTTTATTGTAAATTTTGTGCTTGTAATGCAGAAGAAACTTGAACTGGTGAAATAATGGAGGAGAGCAAAATGGAAGATAAGATAGTGGTGAAGAATGTTTCTAAAATGTTTGGGAAAGAAAAGGTGCTTGATAATGTGAGCCTGACGGTTAAAAAGGGAAGTATAGTGGGGATTGTTGGAAGAAACGGGAGCGGAAAAACTGTTCTTTTTAAGCTGATTTGTGGTTTTTACAGTGCAAGTGATGGGGAGATAATAGTTGACGGAAAGAAGCTTACAAAGAGTCATTCGACACCTGAAAATATAGGGAGCATCATAGAAACACCGGGATTTTTGGGAAGTTATTCAGGTTACAGAAATCTTAAATTTCTTGCCGACATAAGAAACAGGATTGGGAAAAAGGAGATATGCGAAGCAATAGAGATGGTCGGACTTGACCCAAAAAGCAGAAAACATGTCAGGAAATATTCGCTGGGAATGAGACAGCGTCTCGGACTTGCCCAGACATTTATGGAGGGGCAGGACATACTGATACTTGATGAGCCGATGAACGGACTTGACAATCAGGGCGTAGCCGATATGAGAAAACTGTTTCTGAAACTGAAAGAACAGGGGAGGACTATGCTTGTTGCAAGCCACAACAGGGAAGATATTGATGTGTTGTGTGATGAGGTCTATGAGATGGATCACGGGATACTGACAACAGAGAGAAAGTAGTGGAAAAAGCCATTTTGAGAATATCAAGATGGCTTATTCTTTACAGAAATATGTCCAAATGTTAGAATGTTGCTAAATAATAGTAACAGTTCAGCCATAAAAAGATACTTAACAATACAATGAGCTTGTTCATTGTATTGTTAAGTACCTTTTTATGGTAGAATAGC
>CAJMDF010000053.1 GCA_905212085.1 uncultured Clostridium sp. | reverse complement strand
TACAAATTTTTCCTTAATTAATCTAATATATTAATATTTAATTTCTCCACTATCAATTATATAAGAAGTACCAATTCCTTTTTTATCTGGAACATAAGTGACAGGAACGTAAACTTTTTTTCCACAAGCCATAACAGTCCATAATTCTTTCCATTCAGAACTTGCATACCTCTTACCGTTAATAATTTTATTAAACTCCGGTCTTGTTACAAGCTCAGTATTTATAACTGACATATCATTACAGCCGTTCAAATTTACAGAAACAGCTGAATATACAGGCAACAAAGTATCTCTTTGCAAAATATTATCTGCAATAGAATTTCCGGGCAACCTTTTCAAATCAACAGCAAAAGCTGAAATAGATAACAAACAAACCAACAATACAGAAAATAAAATATTCTTTTTCATAAAACCTCCAAAATTATTGATGATAATATCATACATAACAAAAAAAAACAAGCCCGATTACTCGGACTTGTTTTTTATATAATTGTTAAAATTATAATTTTTCAGCAACCATTTTTGTAGTTTCAGCTAAACGAGTTGAATAACCCATTTCGTTGTCATACCAAGAAATGATTTTAACTTGGTTTCCGCCCATTACACGAGTTAATAGAGCATCAACTGTAGATGATTGAGAAGTACCAACATAGTCAGAAGAAACTAATGGTTCTTCAGTGTAGCAAAGAATGTGTCCATCAGCACCTTCTTTTAATGCTGCATTTACTTCTTCAACAGTTACGTCTTTAGAAAGTTCAAATACAACGTCAACTAATGATACGTCTGGAGTAGGAACTCTCATAGCGAAACCATCCAATTTACCTTTTAATTGAGGTAATACAAGAGCAACAGCTTTAGCAGCACCAGTTTTTGTAGGAACGATGTTTAAAGCACCAGCTCTAGCTCTTCTAGGATCTTTGTGTCCAGCATCTAAGATTCTTTGGTCACCAGTATAAGAGTGAACTGTTGTCATTAAACCTTTAACGATACCGAATTTTTCATCAATAACTTTAGCTACAGGAGCTAAGCAGTTAGTTGTACAAGATGCCATTGAAATTACGTTATGTTTAGCTGGATCGTATTCTTTTTCGTTAACACCTAAAACGATTGTTTTATCTTCGTTTGTAGCTGGAGCAGAAATGATAACTTTTTTAGCACCAGCATCGATGTGAGCGTGAGCTTTTGTTGCATCTGTAAAGAAACCAGTTGATTCAACAACAACTTCAACACCTAAATCTTTCCAAGGTAATTGAGCTGGATCTTTTTCAGCGAAGAATTTAATTTTTTTACCGTTGATGATGATACCTTCGTCATAAGCTTCAACTTCACCATCAAATCTACCCATTACAGAGTCATATTTGAAAATTCTTGCAGCATCAGCAGGTTTAAGACCTGGGTCGTTGATTGCTACGTAATCAATTTCATCAAAAATACCTTCTCTAATAGCAGCACGTAATGTGTTACGGCCGATTCTACCAAAACCATTGATAGCAACTTTTCTTTTTGTCATAAGTATTTACTCCCTTTCTTTTGTAAAACCTTTAACATGTATCTTATAACATTAAAAAAAAAACTAATCAAGTAGTTATATGCTTTTAAAATATTAAGAAATAGTTAATTTTTGTTGAAAAATTTTGTAGTACAAAGTATTATTTAACTATGCTAGTAAGTAAGATATGTGTACAAAAAACAAAACAAATTTCTTTCAATAATAAACAAATTGAAAAGAAAGAAACTCTTTTAGAAAAATTTCATACCAAGACTAAAAATTCTGCTGATATGACAGATACAATAGTTGTGCCAAGGACAATATTCAAGGGCTATCTTGGCATTATGGCAGGAACAACTTTAGTAACACTAGGCGGACTATTTAACAAACACCCAAAGACTAATAAAACTCTTTTAGGCGCAGGTCTTTTAACATCTTTATATGGAACTTGGGCTTTTGTAAGACCTTTCATAATAAAAGATGCCCCGGGTGTTGCAACTAAAAAATAAGATTATTTACAAGTCTTTTTCCCCCACCAAGATAAGTCGTCACAATGCATATAATCCATATTTTCATTAACTAAAACCCAAGCAGCACAGCCATAACCACTATACAAACTGGACTTATTTTTTGAACACGTTGAACCAAATGTTATATGTGATGACTCTTCTTTTGTCCCTACTGGAACAATCCCATACTTAGTCCAATAAAAAATGAAAGTATCTCGACCAAAAGTATTAGGAAATTGTTTACCATTTATATCAACATACAATTCAGCACAAACACTTTTTAAGGCATCAGAACTCCCTCTTACCAGGTTGCAATCATTAGCTCCTCCTAAATCCGTAAAATTAGCCCTCAAAAACGTTCCATCTGCAAGAACCATGGGTAAACTACCAACTCTGTAAGAAGAATCTCCATTATAACTTCCACTCAATAATTTATATTCAACTCGACAATCATAATTATTACATATTTTCAAATACTTAGTATAATTTTTTAATACATTATAAAAAGTCATTGTTCCATCACGACTACCGGAATCATTATACACAACATCCCACTCATTAGGATAACCTTCTTCCTGCGTCACAGAAACATATAATTGCGACAAAACTGAATAAACCTTTTTCAATCTTGTAATAGTGACCTTTTCTTGGTAATTAGCAATTAATGCAGGCATTGTCATTGCGGCAACAACACCAATTATACCCAAAGTAATTAATACCTCTGCCAGGGTAAAAGCCAGTCTGGAGCTTAAATTATGCCCCCCCCCCGCGTTTTACAAATACAAAAATTTTTCATACTTCTTGCTCCTTTTTTTTAATTATAAAATATTTTTTACTTTTTTTCAACTGGTGATATACAAGCACTTATTGCATCCATTAAACGTTTTACAGGAACAATTTCAATCCTTTTATCCTCTACTTTGTTTGCATAAGGGATTATTGCTTTTTTAAACCCTGACATAACTGCTTCATTCAAACGTTTTTCAATATTATTAACAGGATGAATTTCTCCAGATAGACCAATTTCACCAATTATAACAGTTTGAGGATCAACAACAACATCTCTAGCACAAGTAGCAACAGCAAGTGCTATTCCTAAGTCAGCTGACGGTTCATATACATCAATTCCGCCCATTACATTCACATATACATCTTGTTTTGACAAATTAAGCCCAACTCTTTTTTCAAGGACTGCAAGAATTTGCAAAACTCTGCTTGTATCAACTCCATTTGTAACTCTGCGAGGTGAAGGATAAGGAGTTGTCCCGACAAGTGCCTGAATTTCAACTAAAAGAGGACGAGTTCCCTCATTAGTTACAATAATCGCACTACCTGGAGTCGCAACTTGAGAACGTTCATTCAAAAATAATTCATTTGGATTTTTTACTTCTTTCAGTCCATCTGAATGCATTTCAAAAATTCCAACCTCAGATGTGTTACCAAAACGATTTTTCATCGAACGAAGCATTCTGTAAGATTTGTATTTATCACCCTCAAAATAAATTACGGTATCTACCATATGTTCAAGAACTTTTGGACCTGCAATATTACCTTCTTTGGTAACATGGCCGATTACAATAACGGTTATATTTTTAGATTTTGCAATATGCATTAAAAGATTTGTACATTCACGAATTTGAGATACACTACCAGCTGAACTTGCAACATTTTGAGAATAGATAGCTTGAATACTGTCAATCACGACAACATCAGGCATAATTTCTTCAATTTGAGATTTTATACTCTCCATTGAAGTCTGTGGATAGACATATAAGTTATCAGAATTTATAGAAAGTCGTTGAGCTCTTAATTTTAACTGACTCGCACTTTCTTCTGCTGATACATATAAAACTTTTTTATTATTCTTGCACAATTCCCCGCTTGTTTGAAGCAAAATTGTAGATTTTCCAATTCCAGGATCTCCTGCAATCAAAACAAGTGAGCCTTGCACTAAGCCGCCACCCAAAATCCTGTCAAATTCGGAAATATTTGTAGAAACTCTTAATTCTTCCCCGATATGAATATCTTTTAATAACTCAGGTTTTTCACGATTTATAAACTCATCATGCACACTTGTCTGTTGAGGTTTTGCAGCAAATTGAACTTCTTCTACCAAACTTCCCCAAGCTCCGCATTCCGGGCATTTCCCTAAATAACCTGCTGTTTCATAACCGCATTCCTGACATATCCATTTTGATTTAACTCTAGCCATATAAATATTATAGTATAAAAATGGTGGGTATGTACCCACCATTTTTTATTTTTTTGCTGTGCTATTTATTAAAGATACATCATCAACTCTCAAAGCAAAATATGGTTTGTTTTTATCAACTTCTTGCAAGAATAGCACAAATGTATCATCAAAATAGAATTTTCTTGGTTTTAGATCTTCAGGAATAAGAGGCATTGACATTTTTGTCGCAATAGATGCTTCAGATTTTAGTTTTACACCTTCATTATCCATTTTAAAGTCGACAGTTTCCAATGCTTGACCAATTGTGATGTCAGTGCCTTTAATTTTATGATTACACAATTCATCGAATGATTTTTGAGCATACAATGAAATATTTGGAACTTTAAATTCATCTTTTGCTAAAAATTCAGAAGGTCCGTCATATTGAACTTTTTTCATGAACATATCTGAATACAATTTATCAAAAGGTTTGTCATCATCTGTTCTATACAAGTATAAGACATCATTTCCTTGAGTATTTACTGCAACTGCAAAATCTTTTGAAGAATTATAGAATAATACACTCAAAGTATCATCTAAAATTTTATCACTATTTTCATCTATGCCAAAATAGTCAACTTTTTTCAATGAATGAGCAAATCTCGCAGGTTTTAACTTATCAAAAGCTGTTAAGAATTTAAAGTCTTTTTTCAACATAGCATATACTAGATATTTACCTGGACCTGGAGTCCAATCAATTGAATCTAAAATATCACTCGTTTCATTAAACTTTTCTTGCAATGCTTTTTCTATTTGAGCTTTTAATTCAGGAGAAGTTTCTCCATAAGTTTTGTAATAAGAATCTTCTGATAATTGATCAGCCTTAAATCTTTGTTTATTTAATTTAAAGGCCAATGGAGATCTGTAATCCTCAAATTTTACAGGACCTTTAACTATTCCATCCATAAAATCATTCCATACAAGCTGAAATGTACCGACCCATAATCTATTTTGCTGTACTGACTTTGATGACAACAAAGGTAATACATCCAATGATTTTTCAGGTCTAGCCATTACAGCGCCGCCTGCAAGCATTAAAACTGCTAATAAAGCTAATAACTTTTTCATTCTTTCTCCTTATTATATGTCGTAACATCCGATTTTATATTCAAAAATCGCAAAAAACTTTTAAAGAAACCCTTTGTATTATTTTCATGAGGAATATTTGCACAGGGATAATATTTTTCATAATTATTGATTATATTTTCCGGCAAATTTTCTCCTCGTTCTAGAACTTGCGCTATAAATTCAAGATAATCATCTTGCTCTTCTCGATACAAGTCATCTCTATTCCGCAAATCCTCATCGGCTTCAAAATGCACTAGTGCATGATAAGCCGCGTGAATACTTTTATCTTGAGTATCACGCGGAAATCGTAAAATAGCTTCTCTTACACACATTCGAGAAATTAAAACTTGCCGAATCAGTTCAGAAACCAACACTCTGTCGTTTAAATAATTCATAATATTATACTAAAACACTTTGAGTATTTTTTTCAACAAATTTTATTAAATCAACATAATTTCCGTTAAAGAATTGCTCTGCAACTGTTTTTACAGCATCCATTGCCATTTCTTCTTTATTCATAGTTGCTTTATAATAGAATTTTTTACCAACCTTATAGCGTACTAAAACTGATTTTACAGTCAATCTATCCATAACTGTCTTTATAGTTGTATATGCTCTTTCAATACCATTAAGTGCTAATTCGTCTACAATGTCTTGAATGGAAATATCTCTGTCTTCATCATTGGATGTTAAGTTCCAAAATGAATTTAAAATATCTATTTCCAATTTTCCACACACCATATATTCCTCTACTTTCTTTATACTACGTATTACTATCATTGTAACATAGTTTTTTTTTATTTCAACTCATTGATAATAAAAAGTTACAATTACTGAATATCAAGAAGATCCTCTTCTTTTTTGAAATTTGTTTTTCTTTTTCTTAATTTTAAATTTTTCTTTTTTGTCTTTTCAGGGACATTTCTATAAGCATTATCCAAAGATATCTTTGTTAATGCAGTCCCCTTTCTTCGATCATAAAAAGTAAGCCAAAAACTTCTGTTTATGTTATCTACGGAAAAAGAAACCTGACCTGCAAATTTATCGCCCGGTCTTATTTGTTTAAACATCAACTTTGTATCACCAAAAATTGATGGTCTGAACACTGAATTATAATCATTTACCAATGCCATATCTAGACCGGAAAAAGTCTTATCAGACATATTAGAAATCATGACTGTTAATGTCAATGTATTAACTTCTCCAAAAGGATCTTTCTCATGTTTTATATTACTTATATGGATATCAAGCCCCGGATAAAACATTTCATGCTGCATTAGGGCTGATTCTTTATACACCGGTAATGGGACTGTAGTATTAATTTTAACTCTTATTTCATCACCTGGTGCTATTAACACATCATGTCCTTTTCTAATCAAAGCCATACCTAAGCCTATTGCTCCACCAACAGCAGCGCCACCGGCAAGAGTATACCCTTGAGATGCAATCGCAGCTTCAAGTCCAAGCCAATTCAGAGCCAGAAAACCTCCGACTGCACCGCCGGCAATTGTATATCCTACATCTTGAGCTACAATCTTAGATGCTTCTGCAACAGGATGTAATTTTGTAGACATTTTCCCTTCTATAGGGATTTCTCTACCATCAGGAGTAATCAAATAATCAAAATCTAAAGCTATCCAACCCTGACGACCTAATCTTTTAGGATCACCTGTTTGCGAAATTCTACCATGAGCAATTGTACCCTTCGGAATAATTACTCCTTTATCACCTTTAACCTCATCTGTTACTTCAGCAAAAAATTCATCTCCTTCCATATTGATATTACTATCAAGAACTTGAGATACTGTCATATTTATTACATCTTTTCGTTCCAAATGTTCTACCTGTCCAGTAAACAACTCTTTTTGCAATTGCTGCTCATAGACATCAGATTTTTCTGCATGACCTTCCAATACTTCTGCAAATACAGAAGAATTTGAAGATATAAAAGATAACAGTATAAATAAGGCTATAAATTTTTTCATACCATAATTATATAACAGTTTATTTTTAAATACAAAAAATTTAAATATTTACAAAAAGTATGTTTTATTTTATAAAAATAAGGGCATATAATATCTTAGTGCATATTATTTTTGGGGGAAGAAGCTGAATGCGTTGGTATGATTTAGAACCGGATGTCTGTATGGCTATTAGCATGATAGAATGTGCTGAGAAAAAAACACAAATAGAATACGCAGAATATATTATTAAAGAAATTAAAGCAAAAGATAAAGATATGAACTACATAAAAAATACAACTATTAATAACATCGAAAGAAAATATGAACGTTGGTATGATAAAAATGAGACAGTATCAAGAGCTTTTTCATATCTTAAAGGAACAACAAAAGCAATTCAAAAAGAAGTATCATTATCTGTGCTTAACTTAATGAAAACTAAATAAGATAAAAAACTTGACACAAAATAATTAAATTTGTAATATAACATTATGAAAAAACGTTGGTATGATATTGATCCCACTGTAAGCAGAGCTGTAGCAGAACTTGAAAAGGCTGAAGAATACATTCAAGTTCGCTGTGCTGATTATATTATAGAAAGACTAAAAGATATTGATTTTAATATTGAAATGTCTCTGGATGATCAATATAATTATATTATGCGCAGATGGTATGACAAAAATATAAAAGTATCACATGCCATGGAATATTTAAAAAATTCTCCCATTGATATAAGAAAAGAACTGGCTCTTGAAATTATTGACTTTATAAAAGAATATAAAGATTACGAAAAAAATCTTAAATAGTTAAATTAGGTAAAATTAATTACTATAACTATCATAAGGTTCACTAGACCAAGTAGTATTTTCTTTTATTATTTTAGCAGGAACTCCGCCCACTATAATACTTGATTTATCAAAAGATTTTGTAACATAAGATTTTGATGCAACAATGGTATCATCAGATAAAGACACTCCTTTTGCAATAGTTACATCTTCACAAAGCCAACAATGATTTCCAATATTAACACTACTTGGAGGATTTATTGCTCTTAGAGTATCAGAATCAATTACTGTATGGAAATCAGTTGTCCAAATTTTTACATTTGAAGCTATCAAACAATTATTTCCAATGTTTACAGAAAGGTTTTTATTTTCCTTAATTATGATAGTTGCACCTCTTATACTAACATTATTTCCAATATTCAACGAAGCATTATTTGACAAAACAGAAAAAAATGTATTTAAAATTCTATGATTTGAAGCTCCTATTGTAATATTAACATTATCACCACACTCTATTACAGTATTAAAAAACTTTGGACAAGGTGAATATATTTTGACAGTCGCATTTGCACCTTTAAAATTAACTTGTAATCCCTTTATCTTTTTCTTTATTTGAATACCATCTTTACTAACTACAACTATCTTATTATTTTTTAATGCAAATATATTTCTGAAACGAATTCTTATTCCAAAAAACGTAATTTTATATGAATGAGGTGCTGTTCCTAACTCAATTATTGACACAAATTTATTCCTTCTATTCTGCTAAAATAATAATCAAAAAAAATTTTTAAATATATTAGCCACATGACTATTTCTTGAACGAGAATAATATAAATATAA
>CAJMDF010000052.1 GCA_905212085.1 uncultured Clostridium sp. | reverse complement strand
AAATATATTTTTTATTGTAATATATTATTGTAAACAGTGTTACTTAAGAAAGGTAAGAGAAATATGGAAAAACTTTCACCATTACAAATCGAAAGATTAAAGTACCAACCAAAACTTCCTGAATGCCTTGCTAACGGCATTAACAGCTTAGAAATGGTTGAAGGTTCCGCTACTCAATCAGTAAGAGATCAGGAACAAATTCAAAATTTATTCAAAAACACTTATGGAAAACCTGTTGTTACATTCAAAAAAGCTTCTTCTGCTAAATCTTCAGAAGTAAGAAACGTTGGTGTAATCCTTTCAGGTGGTCAAGCTCCTGGCGGACACAACGTAATCGCAGGTTTATATGACGCTTTAAAACAAGCAAATTCTGCTAATAAATTATACGGATTCTTAGGCGGCCCATCAGGTATTATTGATGGGAAATATGTTGAATTCGATGACAAATTCATGGACGCTTACAGAAATACAGGCGGTTTTGATATCATCGGATCAGGCAGAACTAAACTTGAAACTGAAGAACAATTCCAAAAATCTTTAGAAGTTTGTAAAAAATTAAATATTTCTGCTGTTGTAATTATCGGTGGAGATGATTCTAACACTAACGCTGCACTTTTAGCTGAATGGTTTGTAAAAAATAATACAGGTATTCAAGTTATCGGATGTCCTAAAACAATCGACGGCGACTTGAAAAATGACCAGATCGAAATTTCTTTCGGTTTTGATACAGCTACAAAAACTTATGCTGAACTTATCGGAAACATTGAACGTGATGCTAATTCAGCTAAAAAATATTGGCACTTTGTAAAAATCATGGGTAGAAGTGCATCTCACGTTGCATTGGAAGCTGCTTTGCAAACTCAACCTAATATTACTTTAATTTCTGAAGAAGTTGAAGAAAAGAAAATGTCACTTGAAAGCATTATTAACTATATGTGCAACATAATCGTTAAACGTGCTGACATGGGTAAAAACTTTGGTATCGCAGTTATTCCTGAAGGTTTGATTGAATTTATCCCTGAAATGAAATCTATGATTTCAAACTTAAACGATATCATGGCTTCATTAGAAAATGATCCTGATTTTGTAAATGCTACAACTATTCGTGATAAATTCGATATCGTAGAAAACAGACTTGATCCTGCTAATGCAAAAGTTTACAACTCATTACCTGCATTAATCAAAGGTCAATTATTAGCAGACCGTGACCCACATGGTAACGTTCAAGTTTCTAAAATTGAAACTGAAAAATTGTTAATCGAAATGATTTCTACAAGATTAGATGAATTAAAATCTCAAGGTGAATACATCGGTAAATTTAATGCTCAATCTCACTTCTTCGGTTATGAAGGAAGATGCGCATTCCCATCAAACTTTGATGCTGATTACTGCTATTCATTAGGATTTAATGCATTTGCTTTAATCAACTTCGGTCTTACAGGTTACTTATCATCTGTAAGAAACTTAACTCAACCTGCTGATCAATGGGTTGCAGGCGGTGTTCCTCTTACAATGATGATGAATATGGAAAAACGTCATGGGGAAATGAAACCTGTTATTCAAAAAGCATTAGTTAAACTAGACGGCCCTGTATTCAAACAATTAGAACAAAACAGAGAAGACTGGGCATTGAATGACAGATATTTATTCCCAGGTGCTATCCAATACTTTGGACCATCTTGTGTTTGCGATGTTACAACTTGCACTTTACAATTAGAAAGATCAAAATCTTTAGCAGCTGTATAATCAATACTCAATGTAGAATTAAAAAACCGCTCTTTGAATAAAGAGCGGTTTTTATTTTTATTCAAAATTCAAAAGTTCAGGCAAATCCACATCCAAAGCCTTTGCAATTTTTTGCAAAGTCCAAAACTGATATACAATTGTCCCGTTTTCAATTTCATTTAGCTTTGATACAGTCATAAATGTTCGCTTGGCTAACTCTTTTTGCGAAAATCCTCGTTTTTCTCTATAGTATTTTATTTTTTCTCCTAATTTTTTAAATCCGCTCATAATCCCTCCTAAATTTTTTTTCGGCTTTACTTCAAAAATCACAACAACATATTGATATATTTTAAAGAAATTGCCCACTTTTATAGATTGAAATATAATATTTATATGAAAAAATTTGATATTTTCAGGCAGTTTAGGGATGCTGTAATTATTGTGAATAGCAAACAAGAAGTTGTTTACAGAAACCACACTTTCAAAAGGTGGTTTTCTGATTTTGCAAATATCAAAAAATTTTCATATCACACAAGTTTTGACATCTGTCCGCTTAATTCCGAAAATATTGAAATCTATTCTCCCATCTACCATGCACTCCAATCAAAAGAAGATTTTTTTGCAAGAATTTCTTATCAATCAGAATTGAATAAGATTTTTTACTACGACTTACAAGCAATAAAAAAAGGAAATTACACAATAATTTTCTTTACTGATGTAAGCGCACAAAACAATCTTGATAATTCATTCAAAGAAAATGAAAAATTAAAAAATACAATCAATAAATTAATAGAAGAAAACAAAGACTTACAAAAAGTAAAACAAAAAGCCCAAAGTCAAGCTATCCGAATTGCTCTCATAAACAAGGTTTCCAATACAATCAGAGAAAGTATAGATATTTCCAAAATTCTCCAATCAACTCTAAAAGAATTAGCAATAATGTTCAGTGCATACAAAGCATATTATGCTAAAGCTGATGGAAATGAATTTGTCATTGAAGAAGTCTTCGGAGAAAAAAAATCAAAAAATTTAAAAGTAATTCAATTTGATGAAAAAACAACTGAAACTATCTCTGCAAAAGAGATTTCCGCTAATAATGTTTTAATAGAATATCTTGATGCAAAACCGTTTAAACAACCTGTACTCAGAGTAATAATTCCTCTACACCATATGCAAAACATAACAGGAATAATAGTTTTACTTAGCCACCAAAAAAGAGAACTAACAGAAGAAATCGAAATTCTTGATGCAATCTCATCTCAATTATCAAACGCAATCACTCGTGCAGAACTTTATCAAAAGAACATTCAAACGGTAAACGAATTACAAAATACCCTAAAAGAACTTAAAGAAACCCAAATTCAACTGATAAATTCAGAAAAAATGGCATCTTTAGGTCAATTAGTTGCAGGCGTAGCACACGAAATTAATACCCCTGTAGCCTCAATTAAATCGAATAACGGAATAGTCGCAAAACTGCTTCCATCAATAGAAGACACCGAATTAAAAGAGATGCTTACAGACATAAATGAAATAGATAAAGAAGCAGTTACAAGAATAAGCAACATCGTCACATCTTTGAAAAAATTTGTTCGCCTGGATGAAGCAGAATTGCAAGAAGCAAACATAAATAAAGAACTCGACCTTACGTTAGAACTCATTAGACACGAAACAAAAAACAGAATTGAAATAATAAAAAATTACAGCGAAATCCCCGCTATAAAATGTTTTCCAAACATGCTTAATCAAGTATTTACAAACATATTAATCAATGCTTGCCAAGCAATCGAAGGCAAAGGAAAAATTACAATCACGACAGAATACAAAGATAAAAAACTCATTGTCAAAATCAAAGACACTGGCAAAGGTATCCCCAAAGATCAGCTCAACAAGATATTTTCAGCAGGTTTTACAACAAAAGGAATAGGAGTCGGAACAGGACTAGGTTTAGCTATTTGTTCCAAAATTATCGAAAAGCATAAAGGTGAAATCATTGTAAATAGTGAGGTTGGTAAGGGTAGCGAGTTTATTATTACTATCTCTGGTGAGTAGTATTTGTGAATTTTTATTACAAATTTGGCTTTAATATAATTGAAAGACACTAATTATTAATTAAACAAACACTAGTTTTTTCTCAATTTTGTTCCTTTTAAAGACAAAAAATAAAAAACATGTTATATTGTTAATATAAAGTGTTAGTTTTACCCTTAAAAAATTCGATACAACTGCACTTCTAAAATCCCAAAAGAATATAATTTAACAAAAATTAATATAAGTAGGTAAAAAAGGCAATATTTTATTCTCGAAATTTTTTATAAATTCATAAGGTGTAGTAGAATTTAATATTGTGTGTCGGAGGAAAAATTTAATGACAATTAGTGTTAACAGCAAGAAAAAACAAGTTAAAAAATCTTTTGAAGAATTATTGACAGATCTTAAAACAAGCAATTCAGAAAAAGTTAGATATAACGCGGCACGTATCCTTGGTGAAATGGGCGATTCAAAAGCAGTTGAACCATTAATTGAAGTTTTAAAACACGATAAAAACGGTTCCGTAAGATTATATGCAGCTCGTGCATTAGGTGAATTAGGCGATTCAAAAGCAACAGTTCACTTAATTGAATCTTTACGTGAAGACAGAAACGTAGATGTAAGAGTTCGTGCAGCTCGTGCATTAGGTCGTTTAGGCGGTGAAATCGTTGTAGAACCTCTTGTAGAAGCTCTAAATGATGAAAACCCTCAAGTATGTATCACAGCAACAGATGCACTAATCGAAATCGGTGATGTTGCAACTGATGCATTAATCGCATCTTTAGACCATGAAAAAGTTAACGTAAGATGTGATGCAACTCGTGCATTAGGTGAAATCGGAAATAAAAAAGCTGTTGATAAAGTAATTAATATGTTATACGACGAATGGGTAAATGTTAGAATTTATGCAGTAACTTCATTAGGTAAATTAAATGATACAAAAGCTGTTCCTGCATTAATCGATGTTATGAAAAACCGTTCAGAAAACGAACTTGTAAGAGCTGGTGCAGCAGCAGCATTAGGTGTACTTCGTGACCAAAGAGCATTACTTCCTTTAAGAGAATTAATTATGGAAGCTGAAGAATTAGGTGAATTAGAAGACACAGCATTAAAATCATTCAAAAAAATCATGGCTGCAAACTGGCAATCAATCCCAGGTGCTACAGCTCAGAAAAAACCAGCTGCAACATTCTAATAAAGCAGCTTAAAGAATTAAAACAAAAAGGATTATAAAAAAAACACCTCTTAATATAAGAGGTGTTTTTTACATTAACAATTTATATGCATCTATTTCCAAAACATCAGCAATTATTATAAGCCTTTTTAAACTTGGAGTACGCTTCCCATTTTCTATCAATGAGATATAATCTTCGGATAACCCAGTTAATTCTGCAAATTTTGCTTGAGAGTACCCTTTTTCTAATCGCAATTTTTTTATATTTTGATAAATTTTATTAACGTACTATTTGTCATTTATTTATTTAAAAAATTTATTTAAAATAATATTCAATCTCAGTTGATAAATCTAATTTTTTAGCGTTATCTTTAAATATTTTTGACTTCAAGCCCATTTTTGCAAGTCTGTATTTTAAACTTACAGCTAGGACTCCAAGTCCATATTTACAAGATCTTATAAAGTTAATTGATGATGCTTCTTTAAAATATTTTGTAGGACAAGAAACCTCACCTATTTTGAATTTGTTATAGAAAAGCAATGCAATCATTTCATTATCAAAAATGAAATCATCATCACATTCACCTAAAGGCAAAGTTTCCAATACTTCTTTTGTAAAACCTCTAAAACCTGTATGATATTCTGTTAAATTTTCTCCCGTTAAAACATTTTCAAACCAAGTTAAAAATTTATTTGCAACAAATTTATAAAAAGGCATACCGCCTTTCAAAGCAGAATTTCCAAGCATTCTTGATGCTAATACAGAATCATATTGACCGAACGCCATCATACAAACTATTGCAGGAATAAGTTTTGGTGTATATTGATAATCAGGATGAAGCATTACAACAATATCCGCACCGGCTTTTAAAGCTGCTTTATAGCAAGATTTCTGATTACCACCGTAGCCCTTATTTTCCTTATGCACAATAGTTGTTATATTCAACTCTTTTGAAACTAATTTTGTATTATCTTGCGAGTTATCATCTACCAAAATAACCTCATCAACAAAAGGCTTATAAATTTCTTCATAAGTCTGTTTTAAGGTTTTTTCCGCATTATATGCAGGCATTATTATTACTACTTTTTTATTATTAATCATAAATCTATTATAAAACAAAAATTACAAACTAAAAAATAGAGGCACCTTTTCAAGTGCCTCTAAAACTTTCTTATTCTTCGACTGTTTCAGCCGGTTCTTCAACTTTTGCTTCTGTTCTAATAGAAGACTTATCAGAACCTATGCTTTTATCCTTAAATTTTTGTACTTGTCTAGCTAATTTGTCAGCTAATAAGTCAATACTTTCATACATAGAATCTGCAGCTTCTTCACAGCGTACAACGCCTGTTGACATTTTACAGCTGACTTCTGCAACGTGTTTTCCGGAAGCAGCAGGGTTTTTGATAACTGAAAGCACTACATCAATTCCTTGGATTTGATCATAGTGAGTAGCTACCTTACCAATTTTTTCTTTCACATATGCTTTGATAGCATCAGTGATTTCAATGTTTCTTCCGTTTACGTAAATGTGCATGTGGAACCTCCTATAACATACTGCTTGTACATTATAACATATTTAATTTGATTTTTAAAGCCTTTTTCCAAGATTATTTCTAAAAAATTAAGTTTTTAGTATCTATAGAGGCTCACTAATCTTCAATAATGAACTGTTGTAATTCTACGTTAGGAGTTCCGATAACTCTTACTAATTCAAGCACTGAAGCTTTCATCTGACATTTTTGAGAAGACCCGCTGAAAAAATCTTTGTAAAAACAACCTTCACAGTTACATCCTCTTTTATAACATTCAAGAGCCGTAGGCGTCCATCTTCTCACTGCAACAGCTCTTCCCATATCCCTACTTCTAAACAATTTATATAATCTCCACTTTTAACTATCTTACCCAAGTACGGTAAATCAGGCAGAATTAATCTGTCATAATCCCTTATCAGAGGCTTTTTTCACCTCTCCACTCGTCCTTAATTACATTATAAAAAATAAGGGAATTATTTCAAGGGCAGAACATGAGATTGTGAATATTTGTAACAAACCCCGTAATTAGTACGATACAGCCGTTTTTCAAAAGTCAATCATGCTAAAAATTAAGCTATCACATGGTTTTCAGATTTCAAATCATGCAAACATGCTCATGCCATGGTTTTCCATGATTTTAAAACGTATTAAGAATTGTAAAACATTTAATATCCATGCCTGTTTTGGGCATGCCAATTTATAAAAGAATACTCTTAAAGGCAAGAATAATCAAAATCAAACCGCCTGAAATTTCGAGATATTTCGAGGGCAATTTCTTGAAAAAATTTCCTAACCAAAAACCTGCCATAGACATAAAAAATGACATAAAACCAATTAATAAAACAGATAATAAAAGCGGAGTTTTTGTCAAATTCAAACTTACCCCTGATGCAAGCGCATCAATACTTGTAGCTATACCAAGACTTATCAGACATTTTATACCTATGCAGCAAATTTTTTCATCTTTTTCTTGGAACGCTTCATATATAAACTTTGCACCCAGGATAAAAAATATAATAAAAACAAGCCATTTTGCATAAGCTTGAATATAACTGCTTATCAACCCTGTAAAAATATAACCGAAACACGGCATTACCCCTTGAGCTAATCCCATTGTAAAAGCAAGAGCCAACGAGTTTTTAACCCTATTATGAGTAAATATCAAACCTTGCGAAAATGATACCACAAGACAATCAATTCCTAATGCAACTGCTAAAAATAAAATTTCAACTAAATGCAAATCTCTACCTCAAATAATCTATTCCAAGGAAATTTATAATCTATTTTATATTTTGACTTCAGTTTGTCAAAAACAACATTCTCATAATGTCGCATTTCAGAGGTAATTTTATCTACATCAGGGGATTTTAAATTTTGACGAACGTTTGCCTGATAAGCCCAGTCATCTAAAAATCTTACTGTTTGAAGTTTTTGGAATGCAGATCTATCAAAACTTTCAGCAAAATATTTTACTTTTGCACCGCAAATAAGACTTCCTAAAGAATTTGCCGAAGTATTCCAAGCTGAATAACCATAAAAATTTTCATTCAAATCGTTTTCAAATAATTTTTTCACAAAAGCATTATCAGCACCATTCGCAAATCTCACATCTGCAATCATGAAATTTTTGTCAGGAGTTTTGAATTCTCCTCCAAACGGTTCTGTAGGGACTTTCATGACGATTTCTCCCTGCTTTTCTTTAAAGTTATTCACGTACAATAAAATATCCGCATCACAGGGCTCACAGATGTCACAGCCTGCAAGAGTTAACTGACCTTTTACAGATTTTTCAATAGATACATCCTCGTAATTTGAAATCAAATCCTTGCAATCAGGCTCTAAAAATATCGGAGCAACTTTTAATTTCCCTTTAATCGAACGAGCAAGCAAAGTAAGAGGAATTTCATCAGCTCCAGTTTTCACAAAACCGCCTAATTTTTCTAATTCTCGTGCTTCCTGAACATTAAAACCATATTCCGCACAATCATCTTTTGAAAAAATTAGTGTGTTAAATATTTTTTCTTTTTGCCATTCGAGGTAAATCTTATTTATTTCAAAATTTCTCTTACGAGTGGAGAGGTAATCTTTTAAAATCTCCTCCGGAACTTCATTTTTGCAAATTGTACCGAATTTGTCCATGCAGAATGAATAATTAAAAATCTTTTTTCCCCATTTGTTCCAATATTCTTTTTCTTCCTCGTTTATATTGTTATTTGAAATTCTCATAATGCTTGAAAAAGCATAAATTTCAGCCTGTTTTTCTTTTAAAATCTCTTTTAATTTTTCAGCCGTACCCATTCCCGTTGCACAAGAACATAAAATAATTTTTTCTTTTTCTTTTCGCTCTGTAATTTTGTAATTTGTATCCAACATTCCAATAGACTCATCAAAAATCTGCTTCAATGGCTCATTTTTAATGATGCCCTCTCCAACGAACAACGCAAATTTGGTTGAAACATTGTTTGCGATGGCAATATTAAAATTTGTTATATGTGATAAATGATCATATATTTTTTCTAAAGATCCCATATCCACCAATAAAATCAAATCTTTTATTTTCGTATATCTATCAATAAAAGATTTTAACTTAACCAATATTTGGTCTGTTGTTGTATCCAAAGGCATATCAATTGCCTCAAACACATATTGCCCCAACATTTCATTTACACTGGAAGCTATTGAAGAAGCTGTCGCATATCCATGGGCTAGTATCACACCTACTCTTTGTTGCTGTTCAGATAATGTTAAAGCTTTAGATAAATATAACGCTAAACATGACAAGAAGAACTCATTCACATATAAATTTAAATGTGATTCTATCAATTCATTCATTGCTGAAACAAGTTTATATTCATTCGCATAATATTTCTTGATTAAGCCAATAAAAACATCATAAGAATCTGTATTTAATTTAGAGTATGTAGAATAATTAGAAAAATAATCCACCAAATACATACAAATCACATTAATATCTTTATCTTTTAAATTACATCGATACTTTTGATTCACCATTTCAATGATTGCTTTTAAAGAATCAATAATATTTATATTGGAAGCATATAGTTCACTCTGATCAGAAAACAAAATCTGATTAATTTGTTTACTTACATGTAAATAAATATGATCAAAATACTCATCAATCAAGATTTCATTATTTTGAAGCTTAACCGTCCATTTATCTACTTCTTTTAATACCGTTTTATCAGTATTCTTTTTCGATTCCTCTTTTAATTGATCAATTGTCAACACATGATGTTCCATAAAAGAAATCGTACGATTCGCAAAATTCAATGTATTCGGTAAATGTAAATTATTAATTTCGATATATTCTTTATTCTTATTCATAAATAAAGCTGTCATACATGTTTGTCGAATACAGTTTTCTAATTCTCCAACATTCCCTTCAAAAACA
>CAJMDF010000051.1 GCA_905212085.1 uncultured Clostridium sp. | reverse complement strand
TTTTATTTAATATATATAAATCTGTATTCATAATTATTACCTAATAAGGGAATTTATATTCTATATTAGGTTTTATAATTTAAATAAAGGAGAAAAATGAATGCTAGAGTTATATATTTTAGATACTTGTCCTTTTTGTAGGAAAGTAATTAATTATTTTGATGATAATAAGATTAAATATATCAAAAAGAATATATTAGATAAAAAAAATCTTGAAGAATTGATGAATTTAGGAGGTAAGCAGCAAGTTCCATTTTTGGTCGATACAGAATGTGATAAATGTCTATATGAATCAGATGATATTATTGAATATGTAAAAAATAAGGTTTAATATGTTTTATAATTCTTTTAAAAATAATGAATATAATAATTGTACAGCTAAAGGTGCTTGTTCAATTTCTCCTAATATATCTTCAATGCAAGAGGTTATGTTTATTATCCTAAGGCAAATAGCTTACTATTTACTAAAATTAATTGAATTTGGCATATATAAAAATGAGATAATAGAAGATTTAATTTCTGAAATTTCTGTTATTGACGGAGCTAAAGATTTATCAGAGGTTCAAATTTTAGATTCGTTTTCAAAACAGTATTTAAACTTAGTAAGTTCAAGAAAAGAATATTTAAAAATTTGCAAGGAAAAAAATTCCAATTGTAATGATTTAAAAAATTTAATAAAATTGTCTCCTAAGACAAGTCTTGCAAATATCCTAAAAAAGGGTGATAAAGAATTTATTCAAAAGTACAAAAAGTTAAATTTCAGTCAAAAATACTATGCAGAAATTCTTTTAGCAATTATTAAAAGTGTCTCTGTAAATTTAAGTAATTTATATGAGCATAATTCTGATTATTATGGTATTGCAAAAGAAGTACTTATTGCATTAAATCTATTCAATTTAAACAGAGTATCTACCGAAAAATTTAAAGATGAAATGTATACGCTTGCAAAATGTGATGAAAAATTATTAAATTTAATTGGGATTGCGCAAGTAAAATATTTCGGAGAATTAATACAGACAAAAGTTTCTTACTCAACACGGCCTAATAAAGCAATATTAGTATCAGGTTCTAATTTGGAAGATTTAAAATTAGTATTGGAAAATGCTAAAAATGAAGATCTGGATATTTATACTAATGGAAATTTATTAATTGCTCATGCTTTTCCATACTTTAATAATTTTAAAAATTTAGTCGGTCATTACGGAAATGGAACTTTTAATACTATTTTAGATTTTGCAACTTTCCCCGGAGCAATTTTGTTGACCAAAAATGAGGCGCAAAATGTAGAATATCTATATAGAGGAAGATTATTTACAACCGATGATGTCGCTCCTAAAGGTGTTATAAAAATTGAAAATAAAAATTTTGCGCCATTAATCGACTCAGCTATGCAAGCAAAAGGGTTTGCAAAAGGCCAACAAAGGAGTTCTGTAGTTGTTGGTTATAATGAAAAATCTTTTATCAAGGAGATTAACAAAATTGTTGAGAAAGATCCTGAGAGAATATTTATTATTGGACACACTGAATTAACTATTGATGTAAAGGATTATTTCAATAAGTTTTTTTCAATTATGCCTCAAAATACTTATGCTATTTCTTTTTCTTATGATCCCAAATTGCCAAATGTACTTACAATCAATTTGGCTAATGACTATGCTTTAATTTATAGAGCTTTAAATAAAATATTCAAAAAAATTCCAATAGAGTCTGATAAATTAGCATTTTTTCTAACTAAATGCGATGTTAATTCTTTATCAAATATTATAAATTTAAAAAATAAAGGTGCTAAAAATATCTTTTTATCAGATTGTTCTCCGCTTGTTATTAATCCGGCAATATTAAATGCTTTTGCAAAATTATTTGATATTAATAAGATAACAAATCCTAAAGAAGACTTAGCAAAATTAGGTTATTAAAAAAAAGTAGAGACCTTTAAAATAAAAGTCTCTACTTTTTATAATATTAAATTTAATTTAAAATTAATATCTGTAATGAGCAAAAGCTTTGTTAGCTTCAGCCATTTTGTGTGTATCTTCACGTTTTTTGCAAGCTGCACCTGAACCGTTTGAAGCATCAATTAATTCGTTAGTTAATTTATCAATAAATGATTTTCCGCCACGTTTTTTAGCTGCTTCAATTAACCAAGAAGATGCTAATGCAAATCCTCTGTCAGCTTTAACTTCGATAGGTACTTGATAAGTAGAACCACCGATACGTCTAGCTTTAACTTCTAATAACGGAGTTGCATTTGTCATTGCTTTTTGGAAGATAACAAGAGCTTTTTCTCCAGTTCTTTCTTCTATTTTTAATAATGTAGCATAGAAGATTTTTTCAGCTAGAGATTTTTTACCACGTCTCATAATTCTGTTGATAAATTTAGAAATATCAACACTGTTATATACTGGATCTGCTAAAGGAATTCTTTTAGCTGGTTTAGAACGTCTAGACATTATTTCTTACCTCCTTTAGCATTTTTCTTAGCACCGTATTTAGATCTGCTTTGAGCTCTGTTTGCAACACCAGCAGTATCTAAAGTACCTCTAACGATGTGATATCTAACACCAGGAAGGTCTTTAACCCTTCCACCTCTGATTAGAACAACACTGTGTTCTTGTAGGTTGTGACCGATACCTGGGATATATGAAGTAACTTCAAATCCGTTAGTTAATCTAACCCTTGCAACTTTTCTTAAAGCTGAGTTTGGTTTTTTAGGGGTTGTTGTATAAACCCTAGTACATACTCCACGTCTTTGAGGACAATCCATCAATGCTGGAGATTTTGTTTTGTCAATAAGCTTTTTACGTTCTCTACGAACAAGCTGGTTAATTGTAGGCATTTTTTTCTCCTTTTTTTAGTAACTACATCGACAAAATCATATCCTGAAACCCTTACGCATTCCGGTATGACTGGACTATTGAAATATTTTCTATTTCCTTACGCCCTATTTTTGTCTGACTCTGCGAAAATTCAGCACGAAAATTTCGGCTTAGAGTGTAACTCTATTAAACAACACCCACAAATTATTGTCAACAAATCTTGCAAACTTATTAAGAATAGTATATAATAATTATATGAAAAAGGAAGTAAAAGATAAATTAATTGAAGTTGCTAGTTTTTGTGTCTGTGTAGCTGTGTTATTAGCAATTGCATATTATACAGGATTTATTAATGGTTTTGCACCTTCTGATTTTCAGGATGCTTATCAAAAAATTGTATATAGCATTAAAGGATCTGCTGCACAAAATAAAAATGATGTAGATTTATTTGGAATAAATAGTTCTAATTTAAAAAGATTATCAGCATATAACGGTTATCAACCAATGAGAATTCCTGATTCTGTACTAAGAGGAGTTGAATCTACTAAAACATGGGGAAATGTATTTTATTCAAATAAGAAGGTTATTTTCTATATCTACGATGATAATCGTACTGATTTTAACAATAGTGTTACAAATTATGTTAATTCTAATCCGGTTGGCAGAAAATATAATCTTGTATCGTTTCCAAAAAATCGTTTCGATAGTCTACATTTAGGTGATGTTGGACCTTCGGAAATTTGTAACAGTTTAGAGGAATGCAATGCAGTAAGGCAGAAAGCTTCTGACTATACATCACTTTCAGAGTTTATGAAACGCTGTGGAAGTAATATGTGTATTATAAATCCTCAATTAAACCAATTTATAAGACTTAAGAATAAAAATTCCGGTCAGGCTGTAAGAATGATTTATGATTTAGCTGATTGGTAGTAATTATTAATCAGTTAATTTAAAATCACCATTTTTCTTTATATGTTCTACAAGTCCACCATCTTGAAGTAATTTTATCATAACAGGAGGTAATGGTTCTATAGGAATTATTGCACCATTTGTAATGTCATTCAAAATCCCTTTTTCAATATCAAGATCTAGCTCATCACCTGGATCAATTGCATCTGTATCTGCTTCAATAGCTAAAAGTCCAATATTTATTGCATTTCTATAAAAAATACGAGCAAATGATTTCGCTATCACTGCACCAACTCCTGCAATTTTTATAATTTGAGGAGCATGTTCACGAGAAGATCCAAGGCCGAAATTTGATCCTGCAACAACAAAATCTCCTTTTTGCATAGAGTTAGCAAAATTTGGGTCTGCATCTTCTAATACGTGTTTTGCAAATTCAGGAAGATTTGAACGTAGGTGGAATAATCTTCCCGGTGCGATATGATCAGTTGATATATTATCTCCGAATTTGAATGCTTTTCCTCTCATGATTTTCTCCTTTTAGTTTATTTATAAAAAAATAAAAGAGTAAAAAATACTGCTTTTTCTTGATTATACTACAAAATAGTGATATAATACAAAAAGTGAGGTAAAAATTATGTATTTTGATAGAAAATGTAAAATAACTTTTATATGTAATGGTGCAACAATATACAGTGAGGATGATCGCTTTACTGATTCAGAAGCTTATCCTCCATTAAATGATGCTGGGCAAGAAGAAATTGAAAAAATATGTGATTTCTTGAAAAAAAGAGGTATAAAAAATGATAAAATTTATACTTCACCGGCTTTGCGTTCAACTCAGTCTGCTGCAATGATTGCAAAATTATTTAAACAAGATTTTGAGATTGTAGAAGATCTTCATCCTCGTAAATGTGGTGATTTTAACGGTTTAACTTTCGAACAAGTAGATGAAAGATACCCTGATGCTCTAGATAAATTAATTAATTGTCCTGAGATAGCTGTACCTGAAAATGCTGAAAGCGTTACGGATTTTATTAATCGTGTTAATGCATCACTAAATAGGATTATTGAAGCCAATTTAGGTAGTAGAATTATAATAGTAACACATAAAGATATTATTAAAGCAGCAATAGTTTCAGCTTTAAATATTCCACACAGCTCTTTACATAGAATATATGTAAAATCTGGCAGTGCAACTCAAATTAGCTACTATGAAAAATGGTCTAGTCTTGTATATTCAGACTATACTCCGGCTGTTTAGAATTAATTAATCTTTGATTTTCTTGGATTAAAAATTCTTTGCCAGGTCTAATTTCAATAAAATCCCAAGGTAGCTGTTTTGAAAAACTGTAATTTTCGGTAGCAAAAGAATCAGTATTTATATTTAATTCTTTTGCTGCTTTTTTGAATGCTCCAAGCTTTCCGCCATATTTATATACTTTTAATATAAAATCATTAAGCGAAGCATCTCCTCGAGATAATACAGCTTGCCAATAATCCCATTTTACACTTGATATATGAGTTGTAATACCAAGCTTATGCAATTCTTTTTTTAGAAAAATGCTTTTTTCTTCTAATAATTTTGTATTTTCTCTGCCACACCATTGGAATGGAGTATTAGGTTTTGGAACAAAACTTGAAAAACCAAATGAAATATCAAATCCTTTATTTTCTTTTTTCAATTTTTTCGCGAGATTAATAATTTCAATCAAATCTTCTTTAGTTTCAGTTGGTAATCCTATCATTCCATAAAATTTAAGTCCTTTTAGCCCATTATCTCTCGCTATTTTAACAGCGTTAAAGATTTGATTTTCAGTTAAATTTTTATTTATAACTTTTCTTAGTCGGTCGCTTCCTGCTTCAATAGCCAAGGTAGAATTTTTTTGTCCTGCGGCTACTAATGTTTTTACAACATCAGCAGTAATAGCATCAACTCTAAGTGATGATACGCTCATTTCTATTTTTTCATCATTTTTTATTTTATCGTGAATATATTTGCATACATCATGAAAATGAGGATGAGCGCTTATCTGTGCTCCTAAGAGAGCAATTTTATTTGTATATTCAAGCCCTAAATTTATTGTTTCAATCAATTTCTCATAAGGAACGCATCTTAGAGGTAAATTCAAATAGGATGCCAAACAAAAACCACATCTGTTCGCACATCCTCTTGACATTTCTAAAATAAAAGTATCTTTGAAAAATGCATTACCGCTTAATACCGGAGTGTATATGCATTCTGATAACTTTTTAGTAAGTTTTTTTACCTTTTTAGGATAAGTTGGTACATATACTCCTTCAACTTCTGAAAGTAAGCTTAAAATTTCATTCTTAGGACGTTCTTGATTCGACTTACAAATATCGATTACTTTTAGATTAACATCTTCACCATCGCCGATAATAAAAAAATCAAAAAATTCTTTATAAGGTTCCGGATTTGCAGATACAACAGGACCCCCTGCAAAAATTAAAGGAAATTTATCTCGATCTTTAGCTTTTAATGGTAAATTATATTTTTCTAGCATCGAAAATATTGTTAAAAAATCCATATCAAAAGAAAAAGAAAATCCAAATACTTTTACATCAGATATATTGTAGTGAGTATTTTCAGTATCAGAGCATATTCTTTCAATATTAACTCCATCAATTTCATCAATAGTTTTAAACATCCACAAATATCCTAATGATGACATTGAAAATGAATAAATTCCTGGAAATCCCATCCACATAACAAAATCAGTTATTTTTGAATTGCTTCTTTTATATAAAAATTTTTCATTATTCATCTGTTTCTTTTGCCTTTAAGTTCATTGGTGCCAGATATAATTCATCAATTAGTACACATACAGTTGCTGCTAGTGCAGGTGATAAAATTACACCCCAAAATCCTAAAAATTGTTCAGCTAAAAATAATGCTAAGAATATCATTAAAGGGTGTAATTCCATTAATTTTCCAAACAATACTGGTCTTACAACATAATTTGAAATTTGTTGAACTAATAAAAATCCTAATATTATTAATATAATTTTTACAATTCCTACAGGATAAGCAACCAATATAATTATTCCAAGAGCAATTGTAGGACCTAAAATTGGAACAATATCAAGGATACCTGTGATTAATCCTAAAAGGGTTGAATATTCTATACCTAAAATCACAAGTACAACTGCCATCATAAGTCCGACAGCAGCCATAGATATAATTTGTGCCCTTACATATCCACCTACTTTGTTACTAATATTAGTCAATATTTCATCTGCTTTATCTTTTAAATCCGGCGGGAAAAATTCCAAAAACTTCTTTTTTAAATAAGCTTTGTCAACAAGAATATAATATACAATCATAGTTAGCGCAACAGTTACCATTACAACTTGAAAAGCGCTTACCGTAAAATTCCAAGATTGGTTAACCAGACCTTGAGCAAATGATGATGAATTGCCTAAAATTGTCTGTGGATCAAACATTTCAGGTAATTTATGCCCATATATTTCAGTGTTAAATAAGAAATTTGTTACATCATTTACTTTATCAGGCAAGGTTATTAAAAAAGTCTTAATCTCTTTGTATGCAACAAATATTATCGGAATAAATAATGCGATAATAGCTAAAATTGAGCTAAGTAAAACGATAGAAGAAGCTGCTGTTCTATTTTTCATTCGAAGCATTAATTTTGTAACATATGGATTTAGCGCACAAGCTATAACGTATGCTCCAAAAAATAACATTAATATTCCAACAATTTTTGGTAATATTAAAAGTAATATAATAACTAAGATTGCAAAAATTAAATTTTTAGTTGTAAAAAAACGTTTACCAAGCATAATTTCTCCTTCAAATGAATTTTATCAAGAAATGATTATTAATGCAATTTGTTAAATCGGGTAATTTTATGTAAAGAAATGTTAACAAAAGAGTTAATTTAGGCAATTATAGTTGGAATATATACTTTATATATTTACGAGGACTAAACACAAAGGATACTAACATGGGTTTTCTATCAGGCGCATATGGTAAATTAATGGCCGGGAAACTTGTCAGAGATCTTCAATATCAAATGACAAGCGTCCAGAGTCAATTGCGCCGTGTTACCAGAGAAGTTGGTGACATGGAAAAGATGTTTACGGCCCAAGAAAGAAATATTAAATCCCAAATGCAGTCTCAAATGAACAATTCTGTATTTAGCTTAATGCAAGGTGCAGGTTTTGGAGGTTTTGATCAAGCTAATCCTTTGGGTGTATCAAATGGAATGTCACAAGCTCAATTTTCTGAATATTCTCAGTATAATCAGTACATTCAACAACAATATTCAATGGCTCAATCAGCATGGCAAGATATGTTTGAAATGCAAAGAGAGTCAGTGCTTCAACCGTTAAAAGATTTAGAAGATGATTTACAAACACAAAAAGATAACTTAGAATCAAGATTGAAAATAGCTCAAGCAGAATACGATGCTAAGAAAGAAGAAGAAAAAGCAGGAGTAAAAGGTATGACTCCTGATTATACAGGACAAGGTTAATAAAAAATAGGTTCAAATTTATAGAACCTATTTTTTTTCTAGTTTAGTTTTATCTAAAATTATTATTCATGAGTAATTATATGAGCTCCCTCATTTTCAACAGGGAGTGTCATTATATTAACTTTTACATTCATATCTTCCCAAGTATTTTTTATAATTGATTTAATTCTATCTAAATCATTTTTTTGAGAAATAACAATTATTGAAGGACCTGCACCACTTAATACACAACCTAAGACATTTTCTTCATGTTTCAGATTCTCAATAATTTTATCAAGTCCAGGTACTAATTTCATTCTATAAGGTTGATGCAATTTATCTTTTAATGCAGCTCGCATAAGTTCAGCATCTTTAGTATTTACTGCTTGTACAAACATAGCAAGTCTTTTAGCATTAAATATCGCATCAGACATAGGAACCTCTTTTGGTAGTACTGATCTTGAAATATCAGTTGATAGTTCATAATCTGGCACACATACTGTTATATTCCATTCTTCAGGCCAATTTAATTTTCTGTACAGTATACTACCATCATCTTCTTGAGATGATAGTACTAACCCTCCAACAATTGCAGGTGTTACATTATCAGGATGGCCTTCTACCTCTGATGCAATAGACAATAGTGCAACCTCATCTGCAGGATGTCCTAATAATTCATTTGCTGCTAAAAGCCCTCCTACAATTACTGCAGCACTGCTACCTAAGCCTCGCGCTATAGGTATTTGTGATTGAACAGTTATTTTTAATTCACTTGGTGTCTGACCTATTGAATTGTATAGTAGCTCAACAGCTTTATATATAATACTATTTTCATCCATAGGAATATGTTCCATTAGCAGATCATCTTCTGTCTGGTTATCGTTTATTACATTAATTTCAATACCAGTGCCCGGTAATACTGTTTCTTCTATTGTGATTATATTATAAATCGGTAATGCCATTCCAAGGCAATCAAAGCCAGGTCCTAAATTTGCCGTTGTTGCAGGCACTTTTACGCTAATTTTCATAATTCCCTCATAAAGAACATTTGTTCTGTAAGATATTGTATACTTTTAATAAGTATATTATACCAAAAATAATAAAATTTGCCAATAATTTAGATATATTCTATAATAGGTATATGTATGAACTATACGCTTACTATACAAATGATGGTTCAGTAGGGCTTTTTTCACCTACTGCAGATGATATTTATCACTCTACATATGGAGCTTTAACAGAAGCTTATGAAAAATTTATTTTACCTTCAAATATAAATAATTTTTTGAAAAATAATACGGAAATAAAAATTCTGGATATTTGTTTTGGAATTGGTTATAACTCAAAAAGTTTTATTAATTATTTTTTAGATATTTTGTATAACGAAACGATAGATACAGATAATCATAAACATATCGAAAAGATAGATACTAATAACAAAAAATACAAAATTTATATACATGCGCTAGACAATGATAAAAATTTAGCATACCTTTCCCCATTTTTTATATCAAATAAGAAAAAATATAAAAATGAGGATTTACCTTTTAATCAAGAAAAAATAAAAAGAATGCTATCAAAAAAAGTTACACAAAAATATAAATTGAAAGAAGAAGTAAATATTATACTGCTAAATAAACTAATAGATAAAATAGATAATGAAACAATTCAAATATTAAATCAAAAAAAATACAGACGATTTTTTGATGCAAATATAATCAATTTATACAAACTTTTAAGGAAAGAGAAGGGTAAATACACCCCTATTAGCAATATAAATAGCTTTTTACATAATATATATTATAAGTATATATCTAATGGTTATAAAAAAGCTTTAAATGCCCTTAAATTAGTAGATTTTAATTTTAACCTAGAAATAGATGATGCAAGGCAGTCTTTAAAACGAGATAATAAATTATATAATTATGTATTTTTGGATGCCTTTACTCCAACAAAGTGTCCTTGCTTGTGGACGGTAGACTTTTTTAAGTTGTTGTACGAGCACTTGGAATATGGTGGAATAATTCTTACATATTCTAATTCTGCACAGGTTAGAAATGCCCTTATAAATGCAGGGTTTTCTGTTGGAAAAATTTATTCTGAACTTTCTAAAAAGTTTACCGGTACTATTGCAGTAAAAAATAATTCGGATTTAGAAAAATTGATATTAAATAACAAAAATAATCTTGCAGTTAAAATATCCGAACTCTCAGATTACGATTTAGGGCTTATAAAAACAAAAGCAGGTATATTTTATCGTGATGAAAATTTATCGCTTGATAATGAGGCTATTATAAAAGCTCATGATATTGAAGTAAAAAATTCAAATTTATTATCAAGTTCAAAATTTATTAAAGAATACAAAAAATCCCATGTAAATCAATAAAATATTATAAGTATATATCTTTGCGATAGGTGTAAATAATATATTTCTTT
>CAJMDF010000050.1 GCA_905212085.1 uncultured Clostridium sp. | reverse complement strand
TTTTGTTTAAAAACGTCGTGATTGCCTATTACTATGTAATAAGGTACATTTAGCTTATTTATTATTTTTACAAAATCAGGGAGATATTCTTCTTTAGGAGAATCAAGGTTATCGCCTGTAAAAACTACAAAAGAAATATCTTTTTCCTTATTTATACTATTTACAGTTTCTTGTAGAACTTCTGTTCTGTATTCATTTTTTGCAATAAAATGAGAATCTGTTACTTGGACAAACTTTATTACATTTGCGAATACTGTATTTTGTAATAATAATATAGAAAGTATAGTTAAAATTATATTTTTTTTCATTAGCATTCAGCCCTCTGGACAAATTATATCATAAATTATATTATATACAAAGGAGAAAATATGAGATTAGATAAGTTTTTAAAAGTTTCAAGATTAATAAAAAGAAGAACTGTTGCAAACGAAGTATCAGATATGGGCAGAGTATATGTAAACGGAAATTCTGCAAAACCTTCAAAACAGATTAAAGAAGGTGATGAGATAAAAATTGAGTATGCGAACAGAACTGTAATCGCAAAAGTTTTGAAAGTCCCTGCAAATAATGTAAGTGTTCAGGAAGCTCCAAGTTTATATGAAATAATAGATTAAATATTTTGACTTTTTTCTAAAAATCATTAATTTCATGGCATCTACTACAAATGGATGATTTTATCCGAAATAATTGATTATATTTTAAAATTGTCCGATTGTGTTAGAAAAAGAGGTAGTCATGATAATTAACGGTGGAATCAGGTACTGTGAAAAAGGATTAACAACTTCACTTAGAGCGATGCATGTTCAAAGTGAGTTAATCGGTATGTATAATGAAAATGTTACAGGGTTTGATAAAATCGGTTATCAAAGAAAAGATCCTGTTGTATCTTCGTTTACGGAATACATAGGAGTTCATGGACTTTCTCAGACAGTAGATGATAAAGTCGGTCGTATTGCAATGTCTGATAACCCTTTGGATTTAGCACTTGCAAAGCAAGGGTACTTTCAAACTCAAAGTGCTGATGGGATAAAACTTACAAGGGATGGCAGATTCAAACTTGATAAAGAAGGAAATTTGTTAACTCTTGATGACGCAAGTGTACTTTCCAGTGCAGGTGTTCCGATTAAGTTGCCTGTAGTACCTGAAAAAATTGAGGATGTAAAAGTAAATTCAAAAGGGCTTGTGAGTGTGTTCAATAAAAACACAAACAAACTTGAAAATGTTGCGTTTTTGGGAATTGTCGATTCAAATGGTGTTGTAGTAATGGATCCTCAAGTAAAGCAAGGTTATAATGAATATTCAAACGTGTCTTTGCAAAATGAATTTATTGCAATGATGCCTGTAATAAGAAATTTTGAGGCAAACAGACAAATTTTCATGATACAAAATCAAAATTTACAAAAAGTAATTTCACAATTAGGAACAACATCATAATAAAAGGTGAGGAATAAATTATGTATAGTATGCAAGGTATAGTAAGAAAAAGTGTAAATAACGTAACAACACAATTTGAAAAATTGGGTTACGTAGCAAACAGTCTTGCAAATATGAATACAAGAGGTTATAAATCAGTAAGCTTTGAGCAGATGCTTAATGAGGACGGGTATTTGACAGGAGCAGTAAGAACTGATTATAAACAAGGTTCTATTCAAATTACAAGTAATCCTTATGATGTTGCAATCAATGGTACCGGATTTATTCCTGTAGTATCTCCTGAAGGTGAAGTCGCTTACACAAGAGATGGTGCATTCAGACAGGGAAAAGACGGGTATCTAGAAACAACTGATGGTTGGATTGTAGGTGAAGGTATTCAAATCCCGACAAACTGCTATAAATTTGAGATTAAACCTAACGGAGAAGTATTTGCTTATGACGGGAAAAATACTAAACCTAAAAAATTAGGTACAATACCACTTGTTCGTTTCCCATCTCAAGAAAACTTAGAACAAGCTGGCATGAATAAATTAGTTCCTACAGAAGAATCTGGAGAACCTCAATTAGTGAAAGATCATGATTGTTTCTGTCAAAACAATTTAGAAAATTCTAATACAAATATTTATGCATCAACTTCTGATATGTTGCGATTAAATGCATCATTACTGGCAAGTACGCGTATGATGAAAGTTGTAGATGATATGTACAACAAAGCAATTAATATCAGAGAGTAATAGTATAAGTATTTAAAAATAAAAAAGAAAGGACAAAGATGTTCACATCACTCGATAATATGGGTAAAGTTACATTAATGATGGACTTGATAACGCAAAGACAAAGGGCGTTAGGCTCAAATCTTGCGAATATTGATACCCCAGGGTATGTTCGTCGCGACATAAATTTCGGTGATTATTTAGGCACAATGAACAGTCCTTTAGAAACAAAATTGTCAGAAAAATTAGGACCTTCTGGAGTAATGGAAGAACGTCAGTATGAAGAAATTGATCCAGCTAATGAGTTGATGGAATTACAACAAAACGCACTTCTATATACGATGGCAACAAGAAGAATGTCTAATATAATTACTGAGATGAAAACTGTTATAAATGTAGGTAAATAGGATATTAGCTGTTCCATATGCCAAATGAAGCTAAAGAAGCTTTTTAAGGCAAAACGAAATAAAAATAATCGTTAGAAAGGATAAAAACGTTAGCAAACGAGAGTGAGCGACTGACAAAATATTTAAAATTAACGCATAACCGTTAGAAAGGGTATAAAAATGAGTATAATGGAATCAATGAATATCGGAGCAAATGCTTTAAAAGCCCATGGGATGAGGCTTGATATTCATGCGAAAAACGTAGCAAACGTTGATACTCCAAATTATGTAAGAAAAATCCCTATTTTGAATGCAACTGAGGATATATCTTTTCATGGATTAATGAATTCGATGAAAGAAGATGTATTCGGTGTAGGAACTCTTCCTTATTTGCAAGGCGGCGTTGTATTTAACGGTTGTGTTGAAGATCCTACATTAGGTGATAAGATTTATCGTCCCGGACACCCAGATGCCGATGCTAATGGTTATATTAGAGCTTCAAATGTAAATCCTGCTGTGGATATGGCTGATGCTATTTTGGCTCAAAGAGCTTATGAAGCTAACTTAGCTCTTATTAATATTACAAAATCAATGGCTCAAAAAGCAACTGAAATCGGTAGATAATATTATTTTATTTTTGTCATTCTGAGGCATTAGCCCGAAAGAATCCAGCCTATAGGAAATAAAATTTAAAAGCTGGATTGCTTCATGTTCGTTCGCAATGACAAATTGTCATTCTGAACTTGTTTCAGAATCTATATTTATGTTTTATGTTATAATCAATTTATGACAAAGTTATCTATTATTATTCCGATTTATAATGTTGAAAAATATATTCCGCAATGTCTGGATAGTATTTTAAATCAGTCATTTAAAGATTTTGAAGTTATATGTGTAAACGATGGATCATCAGATGATTCTTTATCTGTTTTGCAAAGTTATAAGTCAAAAGATGACCGTGTTTTAATTATCGATAAAAAAAATGAAGGATCCGGTGTCGCAAGAAATACAGCCTTAGCTATCGCAAAAGGTGAATATGTTTATTTTGTGGACGGCGATGATTGGTTAGAAGATGGAGCCTTAGAAAAAATTGTAGCGAAAGCAGATGAGTTAAATACTGATATATTAATCTTTAGCGGGCTTTCATATTACAACGGTAAAGGGCAAAATGGGGCTTACAGTAAAAATAAATTGCCTCAAAAATATTTTGATAAAGTCTTTTCTTCTAACGATATAAAAAAAGATATTTTTAAATTTCCATCTACTGCTTGGACAAAATTGTATAAAAGAGATTTTTTGATAAGAAATAATATAAAATTCCAAAATATAAAAGTAGGACAAGATCAACTTCCGTTTTTCCATTCAATGATAAAAGCAGAAAGAATTGCAATTTTGCCTGAAAATTTATATTGTTATAGAAAAAATAGAAAAGGTGCTGTGACATCAGTTAAAAAGAAAAAGAATTTTTCACCGATATATGTTTTTTATGGAATAGAAGAAATGTTGAAATCAGAAAATCTGTTAGATGATTACAAAACTATTTTTGTAAATAGATATTTTTCAAAAGCAACATCTTGGCTCGGGAAATTTCAAGACGATTTGAAACATGAATATTACCTTGAATATACAAAACTTTTAGACCATGTAAAAACAGAATACCCATTTGGTTGGTGGATTAAATTTAATCCGAAAGAAAACGACGGTTATTGGAATTTAAAAATTAAACAATTTATTGCAAAAAAAATTTTATTTGTTAAACTTTTATAGTTAGTCGATGTGGTGGAATGGTAGACACGCATGCTTGAGGTGCATGTGGCGAGAGCTGTGGGGGTTCAAGTCCCCCCGTCGACATATGGTAAAGGTTTTTACATGAAAAATTCTGAAGATTCAAATTGTTCTAATTCTAGAACGTCTCCTATATTTATAGTTTTATTAATTATTGCAAGTGTATTAATAGTATTTTTTGTGGGAATTATTTTTTATTTGTGTAGCCCATATAGAGAGTGTGATCATTATTCTAATACTTTATATGCTGCTTGTATAAGAAATGTAAAAGAGTATGGTTGTTATTTAAATTGTCAAGATGTAAGATCTTCTAATCAGAACAACAGTTATGCTGTTTCGAGGGGACGAATAATAGAATCTATGCGTTCTGAAAATTATTCATATGATTCTATTAACAAGGTTTTATATTCTAAGAAATACCATCTTCTTTCTTCTCAAGAAAGAAAAAATATAGAAAAAGGTTTATCTTATAATAGTCCCCCATTAATCTCTGATATTCTTGATTATACCGATTTTATAAAAAAATTTATGCTGGATGCTTCTTTCCGATTTTCTTTAAGTGATTATTATCAGCAAGTCGGTGTTAATAAATTTTTTAAAGATATTACAACTCAAAAATATATAAAAATAGGTTCAAATATTCAGAACATATATTTATATTCAGAAGTAACTAAGCATTGGAAACAATTAAATTATAATATTAAGCTAAGAGGTTATCATAGGGTCTTTGGGGAAACTATACCTGAAGGATCTGGTGGTTATAGTTATATAGTTGATCTTGAAAATTATGCAAATCATACTGATTTCGGCAGTTTCAAGTATTTTATTTTACAAGATAATTTATATGCCCAAAATAATTTTACTTATGAATTATATATAGTTACTTTTGATATAAATGGAAAAGTAAAAATAGTGAAATTAAAAGATGAACAGATAAAGGCTTTATTTCCAAATACAAACATAATAAGGATTTCACAATTTAAAAATCATAATTATACTATATTTTGGGATGATAAAGTTACAAATTATTTTTTGATTGATGATTTGGAACATTATAAGTATTCTCTTGATTTAAGTAATATTTTATTGCTTAATAATAATGTAAATAATTTATTTAAACCTAATTATATTAGTACAATTTATTATGGACCATGGGGGCATTGCTCTTTTGAATCTAAAGATTGTTATTATATTAATGTTAGGTATTAAAGTATTATTTATATTATATAAATAATACAATTGGTATAATATTCGTATTTGTATAATTATAAGTAATATTTTTAATAACTTAGATTGCAAAGGACTTATTATGGATAAGAGTGATTTAATTAAGCGTTGTTTAGAGTATGAAGATGCAGTAGAGTCATACCCTTTCAAGGAAAAAATTTATTCAGAGTATGCTGTATTGAGACATAAAAGTAATGGCAAATGGTTTGGGTTAGTGTTTTATTTGGATGATCGTTTATGTATAAATTTAAAATGTAATCCTGTTGATTCTGCTATTTTAAGAGATGAGTATAAATTTATTACACCTGCTTGGCATATGAATAAAACTCATTGGATTATGGTTGATGTGAATAAATCTCCTAAGGATTTACTAGATGCGTTGATTAAAGAAAGTTTTGAATTGACTGCTAATAAGCGAAAATAAAAATTCATATAACAGGCAAAAAAATTTTTGTTTTGTTTTACAATATTTGTAGCAAGACTATAATTGGAGGAAAATTATGCATGTTAGTAAAATTGATGTCCAACAATTTAAAGGAACTGATTTAAATAATATTCCAAAAGAGGATGTAAAACAAAGATTGCGTGAACTTAACAGTGATGCACCTATTATTTATACAACAAGTTTAATAAAAGAACCACAGGAAATTACTTTACGTGCAGTCGCAAGAAACAATATTATGCTTGAACAAATTTTGCAAAATCAAAATAAGATATTAGAAAATCAAAATAAAATTCTTGGTTTAAAATTATCTGTTAACGCATAATAATTTGAAATAAGTTTTTTACATGCAATAATATTAATATGTTAGATACAATTACAGTAAAGGGAGCTAAAGAACATAATTTAAAAGATATTTCGCTGGAATTGCCGAAAAATGAATTAATTGTTTTTACGGGAGTTTCTGGGTCTGGGAAATCTTCACTTGCTTTTGATACGATTTTTGCTGAAGGTCAAAGACGTTATATAGAAAGTTTATCTACTTATGCAAGACAATTTCTCGGGCAAATGGATAAGCCAAATGTAGATTATATTGACGGGCTTTCTCCTGCAATTTCTATTGATCAAAAGTCTACCAGCAACAATCCTCGATCCACTGTTGGAACGGTTACTGAAATTTATGATTATTTAAGACTTTTATATGCTCGTGTCGGAACTCCTTATTGTCCTGTGTGCGGTGAAAAGATTAAACCTCAAACTATTGATGAAATTGTATCTAGTATAATGAAATTGGGTGAAGGTACAAAAATTCAAATTCTAGCTCCGATTGCAAGAGGTAAAAAAGGTGAGTTTTCATCAACATTTGAAGAATTAAGACAAGAGGGCTTTGTTCGCGTAAAAGTTGATGGCGAAATTTTTAATCTTGATGAAGATGAAATATCTTTAGCAAAGACTAAAAAACATGATATTTCTGTGGTTGTGGATAGAATTGTAGTAAAAGAATCTGCACAATCAAGAATTGCAGATAGTGTTCAAATTGCGTTAAAAAAAGCTGATGGAATTGCAGTTGTAGACGTAATCGGTGATAAAGAAATTATATACAGTGAAAAATTAGCTTGTCCTAAGTGTAATTTGAGCTTTGAAGAATTAGCTCCGAGAATATTTTCTTTTAACGCTCCTTATGGCGCTTGTGAAAGATGTTCAGGGCTTGGTGCTGATTTTGTGATTGATCCGAATTTAATTGTACCTGACAGAAAAAAATCTCTTAAAGACGGTGCAATTTATCCTTGGTCAAAGACTTCTACATCTTATTATGAAGATGTTTTGAAATCAGTTTGTCATCAATTTAATATTGATATGGATAAGCCATTTGAAGAATTATCTGAAAAAGAGCAAAAAATAATTCTTTATGGTAGTGATGATATTGTGAAATTTACGGTAATGCGTTTTGGAACTCATCGTTATGAAACAAAATATCGAAAATTTGACGGTGTAATTCCATTTTTGGAAAAACGTTATAATGAGTCTAACGGTGAATATTGGCGTGAAGAAATTGAAAAATATATGACAACAACCCCTTGTCCGGCATGTCATGGAGCAAGGCTTAAACCTTTCCCGCTTGCTGTAAGGATTAAAGATAAAAATATTTATGAATTCACATTGATGCCGATTGATGAGGCGCTAGATTTTGTGTCTGATTTATATTTGGAATTGAATGAATTCCAAATGCATATCGCAAAACAAATTTTAGATGAAATAAGAGCTCGTTTAAGGTTTTTGAAAGATGTTGGTCTAAGTTACCTTGACTTAGCTCGTCGTGCAGGGACATTATCAGGTGGAGAAGCCCAGCGAATAAGATTAGCAACGCAAATAGGCAGTGGACTTTCAGGTGTTTTGTATGTACTTGATGAACCGTCAATTGGTTTGCACCAAAGAGATAATGACAGATTAATTAAAACGCTTATAAAATTACGAAATCTTGGGAACACTTTGATTGTCGTTGAACATGATGAAGATACAATAAGAAATGCTGACTATATTGTCGATATCGGACCTAAGGCTGGAGTTAATGGCGGAAAAGTTATAGGCTGCGGTTCCGTTCAAGACATTATAAATGCAAAAGGCTCAATTACTGGAAAATATTTGAGCGGGGAAAAATTTATTCCTATTCCTGAAAAAGTAAGAGAAGGTAACGGAAAATTTTTACACGTTAAAAATGCACATATTAATAATTTAAAAAATATTGATGTAGATATTCCGCTAGGCAAAATTGTATGCCTTACTGGAGTTTCAGGTTCCGGAAAATCTTCTTTGATGCAGGATTTGATATATGAATATGCTGTGCATAAATTAAGAGGTAACAAGCCTAAACCGCAAGGGGTTGATGAAATTACAGGGTTTGAAAATATTGATAAAATTATTGCAATTGACCAATCTCCTATTGGCAGAACTCCAAGATCAAACCCTGCTACTTATACGGATTTATTTACACATATACGAGAATTATTTTCTAAAACTAATGAGGCAAAACTTAGAGGTTACAAGCCTGGTAGATTTAGTTTTAATGTAAAAGGCGGAAGATGTGAGGCTTGCAAAGGTGATGGTGTTATAAAAATCGAGATGAACTTCTTATCCGATGTATATGTCAAATGTGATGTCTGCAAGGGGAAACGCTATAATCGAGAAACTTTGGAAGTTAAATATAAAGGGAAAACGATTTCTGATGTATTAGATATGAGTGTAAAAGAAGCCCTTGAATTTTTTGACAGTATTCCCTCTATTAAAAATAAACTTCAAACTTTGAATGATGTCGGGCTTGATTATATGAAACTTGGTCAAAGTGCTACAACTCTTTCTGGTGGCGAAGCTCAAAGGATTAAACTTGCAGCGGAATTAAATAAACGTTCTACCGGTAAAACTCTTTATTTGCTTGATGAACCTTCAGTTGGTCTTCACTGGTATGATTTGGATAAGCTTATAAAAATTTTGCAACAATTGGCAGATCAAGGAAATACTATTTTAGTCATTGAACATAATCTTGATTTTATCAAAGTTGCTGATCATATAATTGATTTAGGGCCTGAAGGTGGTATTGGCGGTGGTGAAGTGATTGCACAAGGGACTCCATTAGAAGTTTCTAAATGCAAAAACTCATATACAGGTCAATATTTAAAACCTATTTTGGAGAATTCTGCAAAATAACAAATAATAAATAATAAAGAAAGTTGGTTAATAATGCGTAAAATATTTTTATATATTATATTGATTTTATGTATGATAACTCAGCCTGTTTGGGCGAAAGCAATTGAGGTGCAAGCATTAGATGATTTTTCTACTGAAAAACCATCTTCTTCTATGCGTATAAAAATTTTAGAAGACATTGTGATAGATGAAACTATAACTCTAGATTCAGGTTGTGTAGTTGAAGGTAAAATCGTTGATGTCGCAGATCCTAAAAGATTGAAAAGGGATGCCTCTTTTACTTTTGTACCTTTAGCTTATACTGATTTGAGTGGGAAAACTTACGATATAAAGGGTTATTATCCTGCTAAATATACTACCAAATTAAATAAAGGTGAATTAGCAAAAACAGCAGCTCTTGGAGTTGGCAGTTTTTTTGTAAAAGGGCTTTCTTTAGGTTACAGTGCAATTGAAGGTGCTGTTAAAAATGAGAAAGATAATCGTTTTAAATCAAGTGTAAATGAAGTTTATGAAGATTCTCCATTTTCTTATATCGAAAAAGGTGGTGAGATTGTGATTCAGAAAGGTCAAAATTTCTTTCTTAATTTTAAAGTAAAAGATGATGATGATGATAATTTGCCTAATTATAATTATGTAGAATTAGATAATAAGAAAGCTGATTAACTTATATAACCTATATATATAGGAATTGACGGAAGTTTAAAAGTATGTTATCATCCTTTTATAACAAATGGAGAATAAATTAATGAAAAAGATATTATTTGTATTTGCATTATTAATGGGATTTAATACAATGCCAGCAATGGCAAAAACTGCACCTGTACAAGCTTTACAAGAGTTTTCTATTGCAAAGCCTTCTCAGACATTACTTGTTAAAATATTATCTAATATTCAATTAAATAAAGATGTAATGTTACACGAAGGGTACTATGTTCTTGGCCAAATTATGGATGTTTCTAATTCTACATTTGTTTTTATGCCTATTAAATATCAAAACTTTCATAATGAAGTATATAATATTAACGGAAATTATCCGGCTAAATTCGTAGAAATGATTGATTCTTCAAGCAAAGCTCCTGCTCAAGGTGTTATTCCTAAAGATTCTAAATTTTTACTTGATTTTGTTATTGTGAATGAGACTCCAAATAATGAGATAGGCGCAAAATATCAAAATGTTCAAGTTCCGGAAAGTGGAATTTCTTCATTGGTAAATAAATCAGACCCTGTAATTTATGATGGTTCTATCCCGCAAACTATGAAAGATTTTCCTGGGATAAAACTTAATTCTTTTGATAACGGAAGTAATTTTAATATACCTAAAAGATTGATTATTCCAGTTGAAAAAAAAGATAATAATATAAATTCTTTAAAACAATAATTAGAGTTTATTATTTTGTTTGAAAGGTTTTTTATGTATAGGATAAAACGAAGTTTTGTAATAATTTCTGTGATCGCTTTTATTCTTTTAACTTTGTGCGTCCAGACTGTTCCCAAAGTTCAATATCATTCAAAAATGAAACAATCTAATTTAGTTGAGTTAGAAGCTTTGGTGAAAAAATATCCAAATTATCCTGAAGCTTATATATTGTTGGGAGAAAAGTATAGTAAATCGATGCCGGATAGGGCTGCTTTAAATTATGAAAAAGCTATAAAAATAGTAAATAACAAAAATTTTGAAGCAGCTATGGATGAATATATTGCTGCTGCTTATTTAAAAAATGGAGATGTTTTTTCTGCTGCAAAGTATTATTCAAATCCAATTCTTGTAAAATATAATTTAACTACTAATATTTTATTAGCGAATATATTACAAACTTTAGGACGTTATGACGAGGCAATTAATATTTTGGATAAATTTGAAAAAAATGAGTTTTCCTCTTTGGTTAGTGCTGATCCTGATATGTTTTCTCGTTTACGTATGGAATTGTTTTATAATATCTTATCATCTTTTGATGATGGTAATTATGCTAGAAATATGATTTTGTATTCTAAGGCTATTGTATATTATGAAAAAGGTGACTATGAAAAAGCTTTAAAATATGTAAATGAATTTATGCAAAATTCTAATAATATCCCGGTTTCATTATTTTTAAGAATTTATACTGAAATGGGAGATTTAAAAAGTGCAGAAAAATATTGTAGGCTTTTAAATAAATATGAAAATTCTAAAAATTTTATGGATGATTATTCTCAAGGATTGTATTATTTATCTTTAAAGGATTATAAAAAATCTTCGGATATTTTTAACAGTTTGACAAAGTCTGATGACAAAATTTTAATTCAGGATAATACTT
>CAJMDF010000049.1 GCA_905212085.1 uncultured Clostridium sp. | reverse complement strand
TTATATGGTTTTTATGGACTAGGAGTTTTGAATGTAAAAAAAGAAAATTATAAATCAGCAATTGGCTATTTTCAAAAAGTTCTGACGCTTAGACCCTATTATTATAATGCTGTTGTCAGGTTAGCAGAATGTTATAAAAAAATAAATGATAAGAAAAATTATAATAAATATAATTTAAAAATAAAAGCTTTATCTACATATTAAAAAAGACCGATATTTAATATCGGTCTTTTTTAAGTTTATCTATAAATAAATTAACCTTTGATTTGGCTCATAACTTCATCAGCGAAGTTTTCTTGACGTTTTTCCAAACCTTCACCAAGCATAAATCTTGTGAATGCTTTAACTGTTAATTTGCCTTCAATTAATTGTCCTACAGTTACGTCAGGATTTTTGATGAATGGTTGTTCCAATAATACTTTGCTTGATAATAGTTTATTTACACGACCTTCAACAATTTTAGCTCTGATTTGTTCAGGTTTCTTTTGAAGATCTTCTTTGCCCATTTCAATTTCTGTTTCATGATCAATTACAGATTGAGGGATTTCATCTCTTGAAATAAATTCAGGAGCAGATGATGCTATGTGTAAACAAATATCATTCATCAATTCATCATCTTTTTTATCTGTTTGAATTAATACACCAATTTTGCCGTTGTGGATATAAGATGCGGTATTACCTTCATAACGAACAAATCTTCTGAATGTGATTTTTTCTCCGATAGATGCAATTTTTTCCTTAATTACTTCAGAAATAACTTTTCCGCATTTTTCGCAAGTAGAAGCTAAAAGTGCATCATTATCAGCAGGGTTTGTTTTAGCAACAATTTCTGCTAAATTGTTTGTTAATTCTTTAAATTCTTCATTTTTTGCAACGAAGTCTGTTTCACAGTTAACTTCAACCATAGCACCGCAATCAGCTTGGATAGAAGAAGCTACTAAACCTTCAGCAGCGATTCTTCCCATTTTTTTATCAGCAGAAGCAATACCTTTTTGGCGAAGAACTTCCATTGCTTTTTCCATATCTCCGTCAGTTTCAACAAGTGCTTTTTTAGCATCCATCATTCCTGCACCTGTTTTGTCGCGGAGTTCTTTTACCATTTGAGCTGTAATGTTCATTATAATTCTCTCCTTTTTTATTAGAACTGAGGTCAAGATTTCAGGAGGTTAAGCTATTATTTGATAATGGCCTGCCTTCTTATATTCTTGACCTCTGAACTTCATTATTCTGCAACTGTTTCTACAGCTTCTGCTGTAACGCCTGCATCTTCAGGTTTGATGCTTTCTAATTTTTTAGCGTTTGCATTAGCTTCTCTTAATTGTTTTCCTTCCAAAATAGCATCAGCTAGTTTTGAAGTGATTAATTTAATAGATCTGATTGCATCATCATTACCAGGGATAATGTAGTTGATGCCGTCAGGATCAGCATTTGTATCAGCTAAGCAAATAACAGGGATGTTAAGTTTGTTAGCTTCTTGGATTGCGATATCTTCTTTTTTCTGGTCTACGATGAAGATTAAATCAGGTAATCCTCTCATATCTTTAATACCGCCTAATGTTTTGCTTAATTTACCTAATTCTCTATTTAATTTAGCGATTTCTTTTTTAGGTAATTTTTCAGCGTGACCAGAGTTCATGAAATCTTCTAATTCTCTTAATTTATTTACACGGCCTCTGATAGTTTCGAAGTTAGTAAGCATTCCGCCTAACCATCTTCTATTGATATAATAAGCTCCTGATCTAACAGCTTCTTCTGCAACTACTTCAGCAGCTTGTTTTTTTGTTCCAACAAATAAGATATTTTTATTTTTAGCTGCAAAATCTCTAACAACAGCATATGCTTCATCAAGCAAATCTGTAGTTTTACGCAAATCTAAAACATAAATCCCGTTTCTAGCACTGTAAATATACGGTTTCATTTTAGGGTTCCATCTTTGAGTTTGGTGTCCGAAGTGAACACCTGCTTCTAAAAGTTCAATCATAGATGCTACTGGCATCGGTTTTCTCCTTTTTTTACTTATTGTACTACGGGCTATACTGTCTCATTTTTACATTTCATAAAAACTAGGGCAAAACCTATCAGACTAGTGTAACCAATTATATAATAATACAAACATGCCTTTATGCAAATTTATTATTGCGTTTTATTACAGAAAAAATGTTATTAAAATAAATTTTTAATTGTCGTGTATTCTTTTCTTTTGTTGTGGTGCATAAGAAAAGAATACACGACAATCGTTTAATCACTGCTAAACTCAACTTAAAATGGGTGAAATTGCTATATTTTAGTCATTCTGAATTAGTTTCAGAATCAAAAATTTTACCGCTCAAACAGCACTAGTTTTGTTATTGTTTCGTTAAGTAGTGATTAATAAATTTACCTGCCTGGAAGCTTCATCAAAAATAAATTATTAAATAATATTTTATTCACATAACATATTTTATGTAAAAAAAACGGACTTTCTATTAGATAGATTGTCCGGTATTTCATTTTCTGAAACAAAAAGGATTTACATTAACTTATATTGTGTGTTTTAAAATCTAGTATTCAATGCCCTGTCTTGCCATAACTCCAGTATCAAAATAATGTTTGATAGGTTTCATTTCTGTTACAAGATGAGCCATTGCTTTTAGCTCTGGATGAGCATAACGTCCTGTTAATACAATTTCAAGATTTTCAGGTTTGTGTAATAATGCCTCTTTTACATCTGATACTTTAATCATATTCATTGCTGTACAAATGTTTATTTCATCGAGAATAATTAATTGATATTTGCCAGAATTGATAGCTTCCTTCGCAAATTCCCAACCTCTTTTAGCTTCTTTGTAATCTTCCATACAAACGTTGTGAGAATAGCATACTCTATCCATTCCGAATTGTACAACATCTAAGTTAGGAAGGAATTTTGATGAAGAAACAATTTCTCCATAAGATGTAGCGCTATCCCCTTTTGTAAATTGAATAATAAGTACCTTCCAGCCGTGTCCAAGTGCTCTTAGAGCTAATCCCAGAGATGCTGTTGTTTTCCCTTTTCCATCTCCTGTATAAATTTGAATGTATCCATGTTCTAACACGACTCACTACCTCCAATAAAAACTGATAAGTTCCTCTATCCTTATTTTAACGAATTTTTCTCACTATTTAATCGTTCTAAAGTTGGATAAATATATCGAGCAGAAGATGGATAAATGTATCTATCCCCGCTCCCAAGATTTTGTATTATCATCATAGAACTTAATCAAAAAAAATAAAGCACTTTAACTTAATCCATGCCAATCTTTTTACAATTAATTTTTTCAAAAATCTAGTAATCGCCAGTCTATCTATTATTTAGGTTTTTTTGATCATGAGTAAAAAATTTACATAATTTTTGTTAAGTATTTGTTAAAAATGCTTGCGCATCTTGAAAAAAGTTTAACGGTAAGGTGTCATGCCAATTTTTATAATATTAAAATTCTTAATATTAATGCTGATTTTTTAATTAAAAATAAGGGAATAAAAATAGTATAGCTTTCTGATATGTTAACTTATGTAACAAAAAGTCATATTGCTGAAATTCTGTGATTTTTAAAGCGTTTACATGTTTAAGAGTATAAAAAAGAGAAGAGCATATGAGTGTAAACAAACCAGGATTACCAAAATTGAATATGCAAAAAACGGTTTTAGGCAATGCTTCTTTTAAAACTAGTACTGCTACTAAACTTGCGTCTTCAACTAGGACCGGTTATGGAGTTATGGCTCAAAGAACAAAGGTTGGTACTGGTGCTATATTTAATGTGAAAGCTTATAATAGTGACTCTATCAGTGCGCAGACTCATGCTCTTAATGATAATAGAACAAGAATAGTAAACAATAATATTTTAGGAACTCCTGTTGCGGTAAATAATAGTAATACTAATAAATTTGCAGCAGCTCTTATGGCGACAAGTTTATTAGCTCAAGCTGGTGCAGGTATTATTAATGCCGTAAAATCTAATGGAGCATCATCCAGTGGAAATGCTCAATCTGTAAGTTCTGGAGCTGCCGGAGTTATTAATGACTTAGCAACAGCAAAAAATTCATCAGAAATTCAAAATGCTTTAGCAAAACTGGAAACAGAAATGAAGGATTATGAAGCAAAGATGGCCAAAGCTGAAGAAACAATTCAGTCAGAAACTAAGCTCAAGTCTGAAAATGAAACAAAATTAAAAGATACAGAAAATCAAATTCAGAGTGAAAAACAAAATATAACAAAACAAGAAGGAACTATTACAAAACTCCAAAGTTCAATTCAATCTGATAAAATGACATTAAATTCTTTAAAATCTCAGTTAAGTACTGCTGGTGATTTGTCAAAAATGGCCATTCAATCTCAAATCAGTGAATTGGAAGCTAAAATTGAGCAAGAGGAGCAACAATTAAAACAAGCTGAAGAATCAAAAGCAAATTCTCAAAAGAATTTAGAGACTCTTGAAAATACTAAAAAAGATTTAACAACTCAAATTGATAATAATGAGAAAAATATAAAGAATGCAGAAGGTGAAAAGAATTCTGCAGCAACAAAAAAAGATCAACTCGAGGAGGCTAAAGTAAAATATACTAAAAAATTATCAGAAACTCAAAGTAAAGAAACTAAAGAATTATCAAAATTATTTAAAGAAATAGGTAATTATGCAAAAGAATTCCAAGAAACTACGGATGCAAATAAGAAAAATAAATTGTCAGAAAAATATGCTGAAAAAGCTAAGGAGTATAACGAATTAGTTAGAAATTCAACAGCTGGCGGTTATACAGAAGTAAGTTTGGATTTGAATAATTCATAACATATTGTAACAAACAACTTTACTTTTATATATATGTAATTTATAATAAATTCATCGACAGTATTGTCATTCAAAAAAAGAACGGGAACCCCCGTTCTTTTTTATCTAATAGGGTTTCAAGAAAGGGTAAGGTTTATTTTATGAAACAGGAAATTAACAGACATGATGTCTTAGAAAAAATTACACCGTTGATAGAAAATACAGCCATGCGTTTCGGTTATATTCCTATTGAAATAGAATTTGTCAAAGAAAATCACAGGTGGTTTTTGCGAATTTATTTATATTCAAAAGATAAAGAAGTGACTTTGGATGATTGTGAAAACGTGACAAGGAGTTTGTCAGATTTTTTGGATGAATTAATCCCTGTAAAATATTATTTAGAGGTTTCATCTCCGGGGTTAGAAAGAAAGTTCAAATCAGAAAAAGAATTTGTAATATTTAATGGCAGAAGAATTAGTTTAAAATTAAAAGAACCTTTAGAGGGAGAAACTGAGAAAATTTTTAAAGGTGAAATTCTTGATTATGATGAAAATGAAGGTTTAAAATTTTTTAGGTTTGATGATGGTAAAGAATTACAAATCCCCAAAAATAATATTCAATCAGCAAAATTGTATATAGATTAATAATGAAATAATTTAAAATATGAAAGGATAATATTATGATTAAAATCGGAACAGCATTATTTGAAGCTTGTGAAGAATTGGAAAGAGAAAGAGGAATTGCAAAAGATGTCTTAATAGCATCTCTTTGTGATGCAATGGTTGCAGCATATAAAAAACATATGCATATTAAAGAAGCTACAAATATTGAGGCAATTTTAGATGAACAATCAGGTGAAATAGGTGTATTCAGAACAAAATTAGTTGTAGATAATGTAGAAGATCCTGATACTCAAATAACTTTAGCGGATGCAAAAGAAATCGCAGAGGATGTTGAAGTCGGAGATGAAATTAAAATTGAAGTTACACCGGAACAGTTTGGCCGTATTGCTGCTCAATCAGCAAAACAAGTTATTACTCAACGTATAAGAGAAGCTGAAAGAAATCTTGTATTACAAGAATTTATGGAAAAGAAAGGTACTCTTACTACAGGTATTATCCAACGAGTAGAAAATCGTAATGTAATTGTTAATATTGGTAAAACAGATGCAATTATGCCGCAAAAGGAACAAATCCCAGGTGAATATTACAAACCAGGGAATAGAATAAGGGTTTTTGTGCTTAATGTAAAAGAAACAACAAGATTACCTCAAGTAATTGTATCTCATGCTCATGCTGAGATTGTAAGAGAATTATTTGAATTAGAAGTTCCTGAAATAGAAGACGGTATTGTTGAAATTAAATCAATTTCAAGAGAAGCAGGTTACAGAACAAAAATTGCAGTTTGGTCAAATGATCCTGAAGTAGATTCTGTAGGTGCTTGTATCGGGCCTCGCGGAAGCAGAATTCAGACTATTGTTTCAGAATTAAAAAATGAAAAGATTGATATTGTAAGATATTCTGAAGACCCTGTAGAATATATTGTAAATGCACTCTCTCCAGCAAGAGTAGTTTCTGTTGATATTTTACAAGATGATGAATATGCACATGATGCAATGGTAGTAGTACCTGATGATCAGTTGAGCCTTGCAATTGGTCGTGAAGGTCAAAATGTAAGACTTGCTCATAAATTGACAGGTTGGAAAATAGATATTAAGAGTGTATCTCAAATGGAAAAAGCAGAAGCTCAAAATATATCTAATTATGAAGAACCTGCAGAAGAAAATTATGAAGATCAAGAAGAAGATGTTGATGAATTGCAACAAGAAATTGAAGAAGAAATGAATCAACAAGCATTGGATGAAGAAGATTTTCATGAGGATGCTGCAGAAGAATCTTCAGAATCAGAAGAATAATTTAAGCTTAAAGCGAATAATGTTAAAAAAGATCGTAATATTAGTTATTACGGTCTTTTTTTTTGTAAATAATTGTAAAGTTATTCCCAAAAGTTTAAAGATTGTTTTCTGATATTACGATAGATAGTTTTAGTGTAGTTATTAATATAGGTGTGGTAATGGATTTTAATTTAGATAAAAACAATAATAAGATCGGAAAAGTTAATTTTCAATTATCAGATGGGGCAAAATTATCCCAGATGAAGGATCCAGAATCTATTTCTTTATTTAATAAAATTGATAAAAATAATGATCATATTTGCAGTCAAGATGAAATTGATGCATATTTGGATGGGATAAAATCCAATGAGGAGCAGCATAGTAGAGTTTCAAAAACTGAGGATAATGAATTAGTAATAAAAGAAGGGGCTATAACTTCTTATTATGATCAATCGCATAGGATTTTGAAAAAATCTATTGACAAAGGTCAGGGACTTTTTGATGTTGTTGAGTATACTTATGATGAAGGGAATGAAAATCCTGTAAGTATTGTGACAACATTATCTGATGGAAGAAAATATACAAAAAATTTTAATGGTAATAAAATAGCTTCTATTACTTTATTAAAAGATGAGCATGAATTTAATATTCCGATTGATGAGGATGGTAATATTATAACTTATGCTAAAAATCGTGAAAGTTTTTCAGATACTTATAAAAGAGTTTTTCATAATAATAAAAAAGATTCTGCGATGAAGAGCTTTAAAGATTTAAATTCAAAAGCAGCAAAGAATAATTATTTTATAGTAGGAGAAAAAGTAAAAATAGGACAAGAATTTTTATACGATATTTCTCCTGAAGATTTAAATGTAGACCGCAAATTTGAAATAAGATATTATCAATGGGGTAGTAAAAAAGCTTATAGAATGCCAAAAGGTTTTTTTGATAATTATGAGACAATAGTTCTTGATAAAGATACTACTTATTGGAATTTAGCAAAAGAATATTTGATAAATTTAGGGAATAAAAAACCTTCTAAGGGTGAAATTAACGAAGTTTGTAAAGCTCTTGAATTCGGGAATGAGGGTATCCCTTTAAAAGCTGGAAGTGAAGTGTTTTTACCTTTGCAGGAGTCCATTGATGAAAACTATCCTTTAACAAAATATAGAGTTTCAAAAAAGGCTAATGGTGATTATAATATTAAAGATTTAAATAATAAAAATGTAAAATATCGAAAAACTTTGAAAAATGGTACTGTAGAGTTATATGAAAAAAGTAAATCAAATGATGATTATAAGTTTTTAGCTTATTCTCCTGAAGGAAAGCTAATTAAATCATTTATTAAAAAAGATAATATTATTACAGGAAAGGAGTATTCAAAATCTGGACAATTAATATGTGAAACAAAGTTTGTAAATGGTCAAAAGGTTTCAATGGAAAGTAAGCTTGCATCTCAACTTGCGCAAGATTTGTCTGCAAAAAAGATGGGTATAATTCCAACTACATCTAAATTATTTTCTGAACATATGAAACAAATATCCTCAGAGAATATTGAGAGTGTTCTACAAGCATATGAATATAATAATGGTGAAACTCTAGCATCTGCAATTATGAGAGAAATAGGACTTTCTAAAAAAGAAAGAGTTAACTATTTATCAATTATAAAAAATGCTTTGAAAGAAAAAGCTGTCTCAGAAGGAGTATTTTTAGATGATTTTGTTGGGAATTTTGATAAAGAGGTAAATATTCAGATGCGTCAAGTAGGTCTTGTAAATCCAAAATATTTGAATTTGTGTATAGACAATCTTGTTTCAAGAATTAATGAAAATGATAAAGGGTTGTATATTAAGCCTAATGGTCAAATAGATAAAGATTTCATGCAAAATTCAATTGGTGATTGTTGGTTGTTAGCAGCTATTAGAGCTATTTCTCAAACTCCTAAAGGAAAAGAAATCTTAAATAAGTCTTTAAAATTTGATGATAAAGGAAATATTATTGTAAATTTGAAGGGCCCGAATAAATCTTATATAATTACACAAGAAGAATTAGAAGGCTTGAATGAATTTTCATCTGGCGATGCAGATGTTCGTGCTTTTGAAATTGCAATTGGTAGATATTTCTCAGATAAAAGAGGTATAAATCCGTTAAATAATCTTGATGGAAATAATCCTGCTATAGCATATGAAATTTTAACAGGGAAGGGCGGTTTAAATATTATAAAATTTTATTCATCAGTTTTTAAACCTATTACAGATGCTCAAATAGATGATTTTAATAAGCCAAATCATATAGCAGTAGCGTCAGCCAATAAAGATTTAAATATATTTGATAATAAAGTCTACAAAAGTAAAGAAGGTTTTAAGCTTCAAGAGCACCATGCATATACTATAAAAGGCTCTGATAAAGATAATGTATATTTAATCAATCCTTGGGATACCTCAAAAATAACAACAGTTTCAAGAGAAACTTTTAAATCCTTTTTTGGTTATATAGAAGAATTTGATCTATAATATTTAAAACTGCTAATGCTAAGTTTTTATTGGTTATTGACAAAAAAAATTGAGCAAATATTATAGTTATAGTATGGCTTAAAATACCAAATTAGTATTGTAGTATAACTAGAAAAAAGGAGATTAATCTCATGGCAAGAGAAAAGTACGAACGTACCAAACCGCACGTTAACATCGGTACAATTGGCCACGTTGACCACGGTAAAACAACATTAACAGCAGCTATCACAGCTGTATTGGCTGCTGCAGGACAAGCTGCATTGAAAAAATTCGATGAAATCGATGCTGCTCCTGAAGAAAAAGCAAGAGGTATTACAATTTCTACAGCTCACGTAGAATATGAAACTGCTGCTAGACACTATGCACACGTTGACTGCCCGGGCCACGCTGACTATGTTAAAAACATGATTACAGGTGCTGCTCAAATGGACGGTGCAATCCTTGTAGTTGCAGCTACTGATGGTGCTATGCCTCAAACTCGTGAACACATCTTGTTAGCACGTCAGGTTGGCGTTCCTAACTTAGTTGTATTCTTAAATAAATGTGATATGGTTGATGATCCTGAATTATTAGAATTAGTTGAAATGGAAGTTAGAGAACTTCTTTCTTCATATGAATTCGACGGAGATAACATCCCATTCATCCACGGTTCAGCATTAAAAGCTCTAGAAGCTGCTCAAGCTAACCCATCAATTAAACGTGGTGAAGATAAATGGGTTGATAAAATTTGGGAATTGATGGATGCAATCGATTCTTACTTCCCAACTCCAGAACGTGATTTAGACAAACCATTCTTGATGCCAGTAGAAGACGTATTCTCAATCACTGGTCGTGGTACAGTTGCAACTGGTAGAGTTGAACGTGGTATCGTTAAAGTTGGTGACGAAGTTGAATTAGTTGGTTTAGGCGAAACTAAGAAAACTACAGTTACTGGTGTTGAAATGTTCAGAAAATCTCTTGACCAAGGTCAAGCTGGTGATAACATCGGTGCTTTATTACGTGGTATTGATAAAACTGAAATCCAACGTGGTCAAGTACTTGCAAAACCAGGTACAATTCACCCACATACAAAATTCACAGCTAACGTTTACGTATTGACTAAAGAAGAAGGTGGACGTCATACTCCATTCTTCCCAGGTTACAGACCACAGTTCTATATCAGAACAACTGACGTAACTGGTTCAATCAAATTTGACGGTCAAATGGTAATGCCTGGTGATAACGTTGTAATGGAAGTTGAATTAATCGCTCCTGTTGCAATCGAAGAAGGTATGAGATTTGCAATCCGTGAAGGCGGCCACACAGTTGGTGCTGGTGTTGTTGACAAAATTATTGAATAATTTTTATACAACATTATAATTTTAAAATGCGAGTTTGGTGACAAGCTCGCATTTTTTATATCATATTTATAGTACAAAAAAGTCTGTCAATTATGACAGACTTTTACAATTCTTTTTCCCCTATAAAATTTTTCCTTTTCCCAAAATAATATTGACCTTGACCTTTAAATATAACTAGAGTTATTTTGCTACTTGAAGAGTTTGAAATTTTGTAGCTTCTTTAGATTTTTGTAAGTATTTTACTAAAGATTTAGCAACTAATTCAGAGCGTTTTTTGTTTTCTCTATCTAAGATTTCAAAGTATTCATCAAGTGAAGACATAATATATTCTGTATTTTCCATTTTCTTTTCCCCTTTGTGATTATTATAACTCAATTTTATTTTAATTGTTTAATATGTGTATTTTATTTAACTTAAAAGAGCATCTAAAATTTCTGCATTTTTGTTTGCTCTTTGAGTATTTCTGATTTGATTTCTATACATATAAGTTCTTAGAGCTTCTCTGATTAATTCAGAACGTGTGCGATTTTCATTCCCTGCAACTTGATCTATTTCGTTTAAAAATCTTTCGGGCATTGATATTAGAACTCTAGCCATATTTTTCTCCTTTTTAATTATCTATTCCCTTTGTAAATTCCCCTTGTACTTATATAAAGGAAATTATTAATTAAAAATTGCGTAAAGTGTATATATTTTGTATTAATTTCTTAATAAAAGTTAATATATTTTGGCTAAAACCTTCTTACATAATAGTTTTGGTCTTGTTTTAATTTACTTTTAATTAGAGATAGTTCTTTGTTGTGTTCAAATTTAGATAGAATTTTTGCAGTTTTTTCTCTTATGGTGTACTCTTGAATATCTTTAGTTTCATTTAGCAGTTTAGTTAAATCTTTTATATTAATGAATTGATAAAATTGAGATATTGTTTCAAGATACCAGTATAGTTTGAATATTTCTTTGTTAATTTTATATTTTCCATCTTGAATATCAAAACTTTTTATTGGTTCAATAAGCTCGTTTGCTCTTTTAATAAGCAGTTCGCAGAAATTGTCAGTAAATTCTTTAAATTGTTTAAGATCTTTTATTGCATCTATTGTATTTCTGCAAATATTGCCGTTAATGTCAATTATTGCGTCAATAATTATTGGGGCATAATCTTTAAAAAATTCAGGATTTTGCGGAATAAATTCTTTTAATCTGAAAGATACTGCTTCTCTAATTTTTCCGTCGCATCCGGTTAAGTTTTCAATAAAGATTTTTGCTTCTTCTTTATTGTTTATTTTATCGATTTTAAGAGTTGCAGCTTGTTTTTCGACTATAGAACCGTTTTTTAATAAATTTATTAAATAATCATGCGGATATGAATTTTCATATATATCTAAAGCTGTATTAAAATCTTCATTATATTTATCTGTATTAATTTCTAAATTATTATTATTCAAATTTTGCACCTTTGCTCGTTATATCTATAATATAACATAAACTACAATGTTTTTTTGACTCAAAATAGTTTTAATGTATGATATAAAATTAATAA
>CAJMDF010000048.1 GCA_905212085.1 uncultured Clostridium sp. | reverse complement strand
TATTTTTAATATATAATTAAACTAAGATACAAATATATAAAGGAGCCTTAAATGAGTTTACAAACAGCAGAACAATTTGAAGAAAATGAACAATATACACAAGCTTTTGAAGAATATAAAAAACTTTATGAAAGAAACCCTAAAGATTTAAGCCTTTTAGAAAGACTAGGGCATCTTTCTATGCTTTTAGATAATAAAGAAGAAGCTGCTAAATATTATTCAGAAATACTAGAATCTGATGCTACAAACGTTCTTGCATATGAACAATTAATGGATATTTATGTTACAACCGATAAATACAAATATTACATTTACAGAGGTAATATGCACACAGTAGAGCATAAATTAGAACATGCAATCAACGATTATAAAAAAGCAATAAATTGCGCTCAAGAAGACAAAGATATAATTTCTGCAAGATTTGTATTAGGCACTTTATACGAACAAGAAGGTAATAACGTAAAAGCAATTGATGAATATTTAAAAGTTATTGAACACGAAGATACCAATGAAGAAGTCTACATAAGACTTGCTAATTTATATGTAAAAGAAGATGCTGTACCTAGTGCCATAGATGTTTTGGAAAGAGGGAGAAAAGCAGGTTTTGACAAAACAAATTTAAAAGAACAACTTGCAGACTTATACCTAAAAAACGGAAATCCTGAAAAAGCAATTGAAATTACATCGGATGAATTGACAAAAGTAAAATGCCTTTTAGACATGGATAAAAAATCTGAAGCTTTTGAAAAACTTCAAAAAATGGAAGGGCAATATAATCATATTCCTCAATTTTATTCTCTAAAAGCTCAATATTATTACATGATTAAAGACTTCGATAAAGCTCTTGAATGTGTAGAAGAATTTGATAAATACGAAAAAAATTCACCGCTTACTTATCAAATGAGAGCACTAATTTATGAAGAAAAAAATGATGATTATAACTCTTACCTAAATTGGGGTAAATACAATTTAGTAAGAGGAAATAAAGATATTGCGATTAATGAATTTTTAAATGCAAATCAAATTAAAGATAATGATATTAATCTTTTAAACACACTTGCAATGCTATTAGAAGAATCAGGAGATAGAAATCATGCTATGGAATTTTATGAAAAAATTTCAAAACTTGATGAAACAGACAAAAAATCTCTCCAAAAATTAGCTGAATTCAGAGAAAGCATAGGGGACTATAAAGCCCAAGCTGAATACCTTTTAAAACTTTATCATCTTGATAAAAGAAACTCTACAACAGTAAGACAATTAGGTGAGGCTTATGAAAAACTTAGAAACAAACCAGCTGCAGTAGAATGTTATGAAAAATATCTGGAAATAGGAAAAGGTAACTCTGATTACTCTAAAATTCAACACAAATTAGAAAAATTACAAAACACAGAAATGCAGGAAGAAGAAGGATTTATTGATAAAATAATGAAATGGTTCAATAAAAACTAAAATAATGTTCCGAGCATTCCAACATACATTTGATAAAAAGCAACTGCAATAAATAATACAACTCCGCCCATAACAACAATTATTGTGGGCTCAAACATTTTTGTCATTGCTTCAAGTGCCATATCAACCTTTTTATCTATAACTTCAGCAGCATCATGCAACATCTTTCCTAAAGTACCAGACTTTTCACCTGTAGCAATCATTGTCAGCAGAGCATGCGGAATTGCATCTGTCATTTGAAAAGCCTCCGTTAATGATTTTCCATTCTTTACAATTGATATAGAATTAGAGATTTTCCTTTTTATCGTATGGTTCCCTATAGTCTTATTTGATAACTCTAGTCCTGACATAATAGGTAATCCTGCTTCATATGAAATATGTAAAACTGTTAAAAAATTGGCAAGATTTATATATCTGATAAAATCAGAAACCACAGGAACATTTAATATAAAATCATCCCACCTACTCTTAAACTGATAATTCTTGAATAAAGAAGATACAGCACCACACACTGCACCCAACCCAATTATTAAAAGCCACCAAAAATGCTCTACAAAACTGCATATTCCAACAAGCATGGAAGCTAAAAATGGCAACTCTGCACCATTAAAAGCAAATACTCCCATAAATGCAGGAAATACAAATTTGGAAAACAAAATTAATAATCCTAGCATAATAATAATCAAAATCGCAGGATATATTGAGGCATTTACAATTTTCCCTTTAATACTATCTTGCTTTTTTAGTAATACAAGAATTCTATCCAAAGTTAAATCTAATTCTCCTGCATCTTCTCCCGTTTTTATAAGTCCTGTATACACAAGACCAAATACTTTACCATAAAAACTTTCAAGAGCCTGAGCAAAAGTCATTCCGGATAATATACCATATTTGATTTTTTCACAAATTGTTTTAATTTTTAGTTTAGGAGTACTATTTGCAATTGATTGTAATGCTTCTACAATAGGTATTCCTGATGATAATAGGACACTCAAATCAGAAGTAAACATAATTTTTTCCTGCAAAGACAATCGATTAACATTAGCTTGAATATCCCTCGTATTTTGATGTTCCTTATGAAAATCAGAATACTGTTGAATTTCAGTTGATTGTTCAAGATAAATTTTAGTAGGCAAAAAACCTAATTCTCGAATTTTCTCTCTTGCCTCTCGAGGATTTGATGCATCAATCACACCATTTATAATATCACTATTATTTTTTAAAGCACTATATTTATACTTTGCCATAACCAACTTCCAATATATATAATTTAAACTATTTTTTTGAAAATAGCAAGAAAAAAAATCCCATCTATTTCAGATGGGATTTTTTTTTATACAACTTCAGAAGTTTCATTCTGCTCTTTTTTAGCTCGTTTGGTCTTTTTATCAAAAGCAATTTTATCATCAACAAGCTTAATCACAATCGTATCACCCGGAGCATATTTGCCTGAAAGAATTTCTTCAGCTAACATATCTTCAATTTTACGCTGAATTAGTCTTCTTAGAGGTCTTGCACCGTAAGCTTCAGAATAACCATTCTTAGCTAAATGATCTTTTACCTCATCTGTGACTTCAACAGACAATTCTCGTTCTGCAAGACGTTTGAATAAATCTTTTAACATCAAATCAACGATTTGTCTAATTTCTTCTTGTGATAGATGAGCAAATACAATTGTTTCATCAATACGGTTCAAGAATTCCGGTCTGAATGCTTTTTTCATTTCTTCAGAAACTGTTTCTTTAAGTTTTTCATATTTATCTTTAGATTCATCATCACTTGTAGAGAATCCTAATCTTGATGTTGTTGTAATCATGCTTGCACCAACATTAGATGTCATGATAATAATTGTATTTTTAAAGTTTACATGACGACCTTTTGCATCTGTCAAACGACCATCATCTAAAATTTGCAACATGATGTTAAATACATCAGGGTGAGCTTTTTCGATTTCATCAAACAGAATTACACTGTAAGGTTTCTTTCTTACTAATTCTGTCAAATGACCACCGTCATCATAGCCGACATATCCTGGAGGCGAACCGATAAGTTTTGCAGTTGAATGTTTTTCCATGAATTCAGACATATCAACTCTTATCATGTTATCTTCTGAGCCAAACACTGCTTCCGCAAGAGCTTTAGCAAGTTCAGTTTTACCAACACCTGTAGGTCCGCAGAAGATAAAACTTCCAATAGGTCTGTTAGGACTTTTTAAACCTACACGAGCACGTCTGATTGCTTTTGAAATTGCAACAACTGCATCGTTTTGTCCGATAACCCTTTCATGTAATGTCTGTTCAAGTTTCAGTAATCTTTCACTTTCGCCTTCTGTTAGCTTAGTTACAGGAATACCTGTCATTACACCGATTACCTCAGCAACATTTTCAGCAGTTACAGTAGGTTTATTAGCTTCATGCTCTTCTTTATATTTTTGAGCCATTTCTCTAATTTTATCTTTCAAATCTGCTTCTTCATCACGAAGTTGAGATGCCTTTTCAAATTCTTGATTTCTTATGGCATCTTCTTTATCTTTTATTAAAACTCTAAGTTCTTTTTCTAACTCCTTACCTTCAGGAGAAAGATTAGAAACTTTTAATCTTACTTTTGAAGAAGCTTCATCTATTACATCAATAGCCTTATCTGGCAAAAATCTATCTGTAATATATTTATTAGACAATTTTACAGCTGCAACAATAGCTTCATCAGAAATTATTAATTTATGATGTTCTTCATATTTAGGCTTTAAACCTTTTATAATTTCGATAGACTCTTCTTCTGTAGGTTCATCTACTATAACAGGTTGAAAACGACGTTCCAAAGCAGAATCTTTTTCAACATACTTTCTATATTCATCTAAAGTAGTTGCACCGATTACCTGAATTTCACCTCTTGATAATGCAGGTTTTAAAATATTAGCAGCATCAATAGCACCTTCAGCAGCACCTGCACCAATTAATGTATGCATTTCGTCAATTACAAGAATAATATTTCCTGCTTGACGAATTTCATCCATAATCTTTTTCAAGCGCTCTTCAAATTCTCCACGATATTTAGTACCTGCAACAAGCAGCCCCATATCCAACTGAATGACTTTTTTACCATCTAAAATATCAGGAACTTCAGCATTAACAATTCTTATTGCTAAACCTTCAGCAATAGCAGTTTTACCAACACCTGGTTCCCCAATTAATACAGGGTTATTTTTAGTACGTCTTGCAAGAATTTGAATAACTCTTTCAATTTCTTTTTCTCTCCCTACAACAGGATCCAATCTTAGTTCTTGAGCAGCTAATGTTAAATCACGACCAAACTCATCCAAGCTTGGAGTTTTTGTCTTCCCACTAGAAGAAGAAGATCCAGAAGTTCCAGAAGAAACTGTTTGAGGTTTTGATTCTCCTAACATTTTAACAACGTTACTTCTGATTTTATTTAAATCAACACCAAGATTTTCTAAAACTCTTGCTGCAACACCTTCTCCTTCTCGAATCAAGCCTAATAAAAGGTGTTCTGTTCCAATATAATTATGACCTAATTGTCTTGCCTCATCCCAAGACAATTCTAAAACTCTTTTAGCCCTTGGGGTAAAAGGAATTTCTACAGCTACAAAACCAGAGCCTCTGCCTATAATCTTTTCAACTTCAGCTCTTGCGTCTTTCAAAGTTACTCCCATAGATTTTAAAGTCTTTGCAGCAACTCCTGTACCTTCGCCAATTAACCCTAAAAGAACCTGTTCGGTTCCGACAAAATTATGACCGAGCCTACGCGCTTCTTCTTGAGCTAACATTATAACTTTTATAGCTTTCTCCGTAAAACGTTCGAACATTTATTACTCCTATCTCTCTCAAATTATATATATATTTTACATAAAACATGAAAAACTTTCAAGGTATAAAAAATTTTTTCAACAAAGTAGTTGACATTTAATTTTTCTTCATGTACAATTGAACTTGTCGAAAGAAACAAGCCCCCATCGTCTAGAGGCCTAGGACAACACCCTTTCACGGTGTAGACAGCGATTCGAATTCGCTTGGGGGTACCATTTAAAAAGATAAGCGGTTTTAACCGCTTTTTTAATTATAAGATTAAACTTTACAAATAGTTTTAACAGGTTATAATATAAATATGACTAAAAGAAATCAAATCCGACGAATAATAAGTAATATGAAAGGCTTGTTGTAAAAATAAGACGCTTATTATTGTCGTAAAAAAGATTTTTATTACTTGACCTTTCCCCCCGAAAGGTCTTTTTTTTGTTAATAATCGTTAAAATTATACGAAAATTAAGCAAGAAATTATATTCAGTGTACTTATGAAAAAAGTGAAAGGTAGTTACATGGAAAAATTTATCCGACGAAACTCAATAATCAAGGCGAATACCTCAATCGTCAAATTTATGAATTTAATTTGGGGACTATAGTTTAGATTTTGAGTAGCACGTAAATGTGCACAAGGAAGGAAAAAATGACATTCGCAATCCCAACAGCAGGAGCAATATATTCAATATTAGGAAACAACAATTCATTAGTCCCTATGGCTATCAAAGATATAGCTAACAGTACTGGACTTACAGCAGGTTCATACATTACAGGGGATAAATTAGAGGGAAAAGACAGATTTTTAGATGAATTCGGAACTCAAGCCATTTGGTTATTCGGAATCCCCGTTTATAAAAAGCTCATGGATTACACCATGTACAAAGCATTAAAAATCGATCCGACTTTTGATGTTAGAAACCTTTCAAAAAATAGAAGCAAACTATTTGAAAAATCTATAGAATACGCAGATTCTTCAATAAAAGAGAGCATGATTAAGGCAAGCAAAAATCCAAAGTATACAAAAAATCTTGCCATGACAAAGTTTATTGTATCTACAGCTTTAACCATCGCATCTTACGCTGGGTTAACAAAATATAGACATTACAAAACAAAACAAGATGCTGAAAAAGAAATTTTAGCTGAAATGTCTAAAGAAAAAAATAACAAAAAACAAAATTCAGACACCTTTTCTTATACAACCCCAACTTCAGAAGCTTTTGCCAATTTAAAATTAAAAAAACAAACTACTTTCACAGGAAGTATTCAAGACTTCATGTATAATCCGGTTAAAAACCTTATGATTTTAGACGGAGCTATCACTGCAGAAAGACTTGCTGAATCCAGAAACAAACAAGAATTACTTGGCTATACTATTAAAGAAGGCTCTGTATGGCTATTCATGTATTTTGCAAGCAAACCAATCCAAAAATTCTTAGAAAATGCAGCTGAAAAGAATAAAGAAAAACCCGCTTCAATTGACTTGGATGCAAGAGTAATAGAAAGTGAAGAATTAAAAGAAGCATTTGAAAACGGAAAACTGGCAGAAAGTAGTAAAAAAGTATTATCTCTAAAAAATCATGAAGAATTATTAGACTTCATGCACAATAATCCTGACGATTTTGTTGTACAAATGGCAAAAAAATCTGACATATTGCCAACTTTGAAAAATGCAACCCAAAATGATAATATTGACTATAGAAAATACATAGATTTTGATGAATTCAAAGGTGTTGCTGAAAAATTAGATAAATTAAAAAATAAATTCGAAGAATTTAAACAAGCAAACGTTAAAGAAAAAACATTAGATGCATTCTTGAATAACGTTAAAAAATTAAAAAGAAGATCAATTTTGAAAAACATGGGAGCATGTATTGGTGCATTAGGAATCCTTGCACCTGCTCTAATGATTGCATTTAGAAAATTTGATAAAGATAATAATGCATTCCAAGTTAAAGAAGACCTAAAAAAAGAATTACAAGCTAAGGGTAAGATTTAAGGATTGAGCAACAACATAACCTGTTGACCAACAATTTTGCAAATTAAAACCACCGCAAAATCCATCTATATCCATAACTTCACCACAAAAATATATTCGTGGAACAAGCTTTGATTCTAGCGTTTTAGGATTAATTTCTTTTAAATCAACTCCGCCTGATGTTACAACTTCTCCATCAGGCGCTGTACCTACAATCGTAGTTTCAAAATTTCTTAATTTATCTAAAATTTTATCACGAGTTTTACCGTTTATTTCATGACATTTAATTTCAGAATTCACCCTTAACTCCTTAAGACAAAATTCTGCTAATGATTTTGGGATGTGTTCTCCTAATAAATTCTTTATACTCTTATGAGGATTAGAATTCAATTCTGACTGCAAATCAATATCACCAACGAAATCAAACGTTAATTTATACGGGAATTTATCCCTAGCTCTCAAAGATGATATTTTATAAACAGCGGGACCTGATATACCTTTATGAGTAAATAACACATCATCTATAGATACACCGCTTAAAGTTGAAAAATCTTCTGCAGTTTTCAATCCAACAAGTGACGGTTTGGGCTCAATAATTTTATGTCCAAGCATTTTTATCAAATCATATGAAGCATGCCCGCCGGTTGCAATTACAACATAATCCGCATGGTAAGCTCCCATATTGGTTACAACTGAAAAACCTTCATTAATCCTTAAAACTTCTTCTTTTATAAATTTAACTTTCTTTAAGGAATTAAGAAACCTTTCTCTTACATCAGATGCACTATTTGATATAGGGAAAAACCTCATATCATCCTGCATATAAGTTTTTACTCCAATATTTTTAAAAAAATCAAGAGTATCAGCAGTCCCAAATTTTGAAAATATTGAATATAAAAATTTTTCTCCTCGCGGATAATTAGAAGCTAATTCTTTAAAATCATACTCCGCATGACATAAATTGCATCTACCGCCACCAGTTGGCAACAAAGTTTTTAATGGGGATTTTTTATCAAAGACTATTACTTCAAAATTATTCTGTAAAAAATATGCACAAATAGACCCCGCAGGACCTCCGCCAATGATTGCTACTTTAGATTTCAACTCTTGTACCATATAAAAATACCATTTCAGGGTTTTCTAAATCATTGTGCAATTCAGATATAGTTTTATGTAAAACTGGATGTTCAAAATTCGGAATTAATTCTAACAAAGGAACAAGAGTAAATGCTCTTAAGTGCACAAACTTATGTGGAATTGTAAGATTTTCTTCATTTATAATATCTTTGTTATAAAACAAAATATCTATATCAATAGTCCGATCTGAATATCCATTACTATTATCTCGCTTACGACCAAGCTGTTGTTCAATTCTTTGACATTCAGCTAAAAGGTCTTGCGGAGAAAGACTTGTTTTAATTTCGACAACAGCATTCACAAACCAATTATCAGAATCCATACCCCAAGGCTCTGTTTCATAAAAAGCAGATGTCCTTATAAGAGTAATATTATCAGATGCTCCTAACAAACTCGTTGCTTGTTGAACATACCCGATACGATCTCCAAAATTTGAACCTAAACTTAAATATACTATTGCCATATCAACATTTTAGGTTTTTTAAATGGTTATGTCAATATAATAATTAAAATTGAACAGCAAATTTTTTTATTATATAATTTCTTGTGGAATTATGTTTATTTATAGAATATTATCTACAATATTATTTTTAATTTCACTGCCAATTTATGCAGCAGTAAGAGCATGCCGCGGGAAATTTTTACCTGGATGGAAAGAAAAACTCGGGAAATTTACAGCTCCAGAATTAGGAGATAAAGTTATTATGTTCCATGGCGTGTCAGTAGGAGAAGTTATTGCTCTTGAAAATTTAATTAAGAAAACCAAAGAAACATTCCCTGATTACAAAATAGTTATTACAACAGGAACAAAAACCGGACAAGAAATTGCTCACAAAAAATTTGATAATATCGCAGATTTTATAACATATTTCCCTTTTGATATAACTATATGCGTTGAATTATTTTTAAAGAAAATTAAGCCAAGTGTTGTCTTAATTGCCGAAACTGAATTGTGGCCCACATTTGCAGCTTATTGTAAAAAAAGAGAAATCCCTCTCTTTGTAATTAATGGAAGAATTTCTGATTCAACTTATAAAAGTTATCGTATATTAAAAGGCTTTTTCAAAGAACTTTTCAAAAACTATACAAAAATTCTTACTCAAAGTGAAGAAGATAAAGAAAAATTTATCAGTATAGGAGCTCCTGCAGATAATACAATGGTTATGAAAAACCTTAAATTTGACGTAAAAAGAATTGATGCCGATATTGAAATAGGAAAAGGCAACAATAGAATAATAATTGCAGGCAGCACTCACAAAGGCGAAGATGAAATTGTATTAAATGCTTTTTCAGAACTAAAAAAAGAATTTCCGGATATTAAATTATTACTTGCTCCAAGACATCTTACAAGAGTAAACAGTATAAAAGAACTGGTTGAAAAAACAAAATTATCATACGGATTAAGATCAAATAATGATAAATTCACAAATAATGATATTATTATTCTTGATACTCTTGGAGAATTAAGTAAAATGTATCAAATATGTGATTTTGCTTTTATTGGAGGAAGTTTTAACAAAACAGGCGGACATAACCCACTTGAAGCTGTCGTATACAACAAACCTGTAATTTCAGGGCCATCTATCCATAATTTCAGAGATATTTATTGGATTTTGGCACGCTCTAAAGCTGGAAAAGTAGTTAAAACTCCTCAAGAATTGAAAAATTACATGCATAAATTACTCTCAGATAAAGATTTTTATGACAATTGCTGCAATGATTGCAAAACAGTATTTGAATTCCAACAAGGTGCTATGGAATTTGTTATTAATGAATTACAAAATATTCTAAAATAGTTAATATTAATGATTTCTAGCGAATTTCCTCCTACAGGTAGATGATATTTGTAACGAAATGTTAAGATTTCTGATATAATAATTAAAGAATTCTTGCTTTATTGCCGTAGATAATAACAAGGAAACAAAGCGAAAGGAAAAATGTCATGGGTATGGCAGCTTCTCAGGCAAGATTTTTAGGTCTTACCGCTAGAAAATCAAATACTGAATATGAAGGACAGCAGATCAACCAACAAAGAACAACATTGTCAAACCAATCTGCTAACTACTATAACCAGCTGCTTGGAATGACAGTTCCGGTACCACCATCAGTAGCTGATTATACAAAAACAGTTTATACATTTACAGATGGGGCACTAAGCAATTCAATCAGTTCATTAATAGCACAAGCTGATGGAACTTACCTTGTTAGTTACACATCAACTTGGACAAATGATTTTTCTGTAATTAGCGCATCTCCTTCAATATACACAAGAGTAAACAACGGAACTTCAGATGCACCTGATTATTCATACTATGTTGGAGGACAAGAGTTAAGAGATCTAGGCGGAACAATTCCGGTAGACGGAGATGGCAAATATACAGGTACAGATCCATATTTGAGCACTTTATCAGCTGACCAAATCAAAAAATTAGAAGCTGAAGAACAAAAATATATGGAAGAATTAAACAGCAAATATGGTGATGCAAATTGGATGGTAAGATACGTTCAAAATACATCTACTGGAACTTGGTCTCCATATTTTGTAAAAAAAGATGTTTTAGAATCAAAAAATACAGTATATAACGAAACAGGAGCATCTCAAAGCAATATTCCAACTTATACAGTTGGTTCTGCAAAAGAAACTGAAGAAGTAAAAGGTGTTACTGCACGTTTAGAACAAGATTCTACAGGACGTATTATAAATGTTACTTTAAATCCTGATCAAGAAGATGAAGTAACTTATGCTGTAACTACAAATACAGTAACAGATCAGGCAGCATATGATGATGCAATGAATCAGTATGAATACGATAAGTATGAATATGATCAATCAATCCAAGAAATTAATGCAAAAATTGAAATTATATTAAAAACTACTAGAGGTGCAGAAGGAAATTTTGAATATACTAAAGAATTATTCCCGATCATTGGATCTGAAAAATATAAATACAAAAAGATTCTTACTGTATTAAGATTTGCGTCTAATTCTCTTGGAGGATTAGATAGGAAATCTGTATCAGAATTAAGAAAAATGCTTCCTAAAGAAGCATTATCTAGAGGAAGTATTACATGTTGGCAAGATTTGGAAAACTACTTTAATATGATGAATACTGATCTCAATAGATTAATTATTCAGAAACGAGTAGATAATCAGTTCGAGCGTTCTTATTTTGCTTATATGCTTATGAAAGATGATTTTGGAAATGTAGTTCCAACAAATACTTTTGATATAGATTTATCTTATAATGATTTCGATACACACGATAATCGTAAATATGTACTTAAACCTGGTACATTTATCCAATATAAAGATATTGATTCAAATAAAGCAATTGTAATAAAACGTACTGAAGAAAATAGTGCACAGCTAGATGAATTAGAAGCAAATGATAGAACTAATTTTATTTATACTTGTCCATTTATGATGGTTATAACTGGAGATCCTCTTCATGTTTCTTATTATTTAACTTTAGCAAACACTGTTGCACAGACAGATTTCACATATGTAAACGAAAATGCGTTAGTACAATATATATGCACTAACGTTAAATGGTATAGAGAATATAATAATAATCCAAATTCATATTTTATGGAATTTGCATTTACTCAGAACTTAGATAATGGGTATGATTTGATCACTATTGATACAAATAATAAAATCCTTACAAATAAGCTTAAAGTATTTGCTGTATTCTTTAATGATGGTAAAGAAAATGTTCCATATGCATATGCAGAATGTAAATATACAGAATTCTATGGAGATGATTCTCAATCATATAAATATAAATTGGAAATTCAAACAGAAGATGTACTTAGTGATGATAATAGAATTTATGTTACAGGATTAACTAGAGCAAGTTCAAGTCAATCATCTAAATTATTATTAACTCCTCATGTTGGAGTAAAAATTTATATCTGTACTGATTTTAATGATGAATATGGAGAATTTGGTAGATATGATATTGATCAAA
>CAJMDF010000047.1 GCA_905212085.1 uncultured Clostridium sp. | reverse complement strand
AAAATATTTTAAAATAAGATAAAAAATTTTTTTTTACAATTTTTCTTATTTTACAAAAGGAAATATTAATGCAAATACCAAAAGTATTATTAAATTCAAATAATTATTGTTCAAAAAAATTGTTCTCCAGTGATAAAAGAAATTATAGAAATCAAAAATTTTTAAGCCCAATAAGTTGTGATACTTTTACTATATCTGATAAGTCTTTAATATCTTTTTCCTCAAACAATTATCTAGAAAATATGTATTTTGACTTGCGAAATACAGATCCTAGTCTAAATTATCACGATATCCAAAGACTTACTGCCGATGAAATGTCTTCTTTACTTCCATATACTGAATATCAGTTGAGAGTTTTGAGGGATGTAAAACAAGAAGCGGAATTACCTTATAAACTTCCGTTTATATTAAATAATTTGTTGCAAAACAGATTGTATAATTCTGATGAGATTGATGTTAATAAAACGGATTTTTCTGATTATAAAAAGATTATTAATGAATACAATATGATAAGTGAAGTTGGTGATAAAAAAGAAGTAGAGAATATCGCAAATAATTTTATTAAAAATTATATTGTAAAAAGTAAAAATTTCAGTGGTGATTCAAATATAAATAAAGTTTGTTGTTTGTTTACTGAGACGTTATTAAATAAACTGGATAAGAATACAATTTTAAATATGATAAATAGTTATTCGGATATTATGCAAACTAAAAGACTATTTAATATGCAAAAATCTCTAGTATCTGTATATAATGAAGCAAATTCTTTTGAAAATAAAAGGGATATACCTCCCAAATTATACCTTGATGGCTTATCAAGCGAGCGTAATGGAAATATTTTAGATAGGTTAAAATCAAATCCTATACTTAATAATACTTATTTAGATGTTACAACTTCTTACCCAGGTCTTACTGCTAGTGATATCGAAAAAAGTGATTTTAAAAATTCTCTGCCTAATATTCAATATAAAATACAGCTTTTAAAAAATATTAAAAATGATGCGGATATTCCTTATAAGAGTCCGTTTATAATTTATAATATTTTGAAGGATACAACTTCAAGGGGAATATTTAATGTAGCTTATTATTCTGATTTTAAAGAATTAATTCAAAATTATAAAGAATTGCCAGAAGTTAATAATAAAAAAGAAATAAAAGAACTGGTGCATTCTATGATAAGTGATTACATAAAATACTTTAAACCAATTAATGAAAAATCTGTCGAGAGTTTTGCTTATATAGATTATGTAAAGACTCTGTTAGAAAAAATGGATAAAACAGATGTTATAGTCATAAAAGATAAATTTATAAATTCTATTGATAATTTGCAGCTGACAAAATTGCAAAAAATATTAAAAAATTGTGTATATTAGAAAAAATATTTTTACAATATAAAATTGTAAAAATATCCGATAATTGTAAATGTAAAAAAAAAGAGAGCATTATGCTCTCTTTTTTCTTTAATCCATTGTTTTGTATCTTTTTAATACGGTATCTTTTATATAATTATCATCTGATTTTAGTGCTTTGATTAATATTTCATTATCAGGTTTAGCTCCGGCATTAATAAGTAATTCTACAATTTTAGGTTGTTTCTTTTGAATTGCGTAAGCAAGAGGTTTTGTGTATCCTGCTGATTGATTTACATCTGCACCATATGCTATTAATGTTTCTACGATTTTTGCATCTTTTTGTCTGATTGCCATTAATAATGGTGTTATACCTGCCAATTCTTTATTTGGGTCGACTTTATTATCCAAAAGCATTTTTACAACTTCATTTTGATTACTAGCAATTGCTACATATATTGCAGGTGTTTTCATAAAGGTAGAATCAGGGCTCATTCCTGATTTAAGGAATAAATCTACAAGTTGAACGTTTCCGTTGCTTATTGCACTAAAGAAGTTATAGGTATTGTATTTAACATCTTGTGCTTGAATTTTTGCAATATATGCTTGGTGCATATCAGTTTCAGCATCCGCGTAAACTGCAGTTTGAATTGCTATTAAAATAAATAAAAGTGATAGTATCTTTTTCATATTCCCTCCTATATTCAGAATATTATAATAGCATTTTTTTTTATTTTTGTATACTACTAATTGCTTCTTCGGTTGAAAAAGCAATATCTTTATGGCCGATAAGTTTTCTTAGTCCTAATTTCAGAGTAGATGCTGCGACTTCACGATTATTGAATATTATAATAACTCTTACATTTTGCCCTTTTAGTGTTAAGATTAGGTCTTCCATCGCGAATACTGCAGATATATCTATGCTTTTAAGATTTGAACAATCTAATATTACGTTACGATTATCCAGAACATCATCAATTCTTGATGCGATTTGGGAAGCCGAACCAAAAAATAGTGTTCCGTCAATATGCATAATCATTGTTTTATTTTTCAAGTCTTCGTCAATGTAGTTTTCCTGAGAAACATCAGAAAGTCCTACTATTTTTATATCAGTTTGTTTAGCAACATTTGCGGCAAATAGAACTGATGAGAGTACGACTCCGACTCCTACAGCCAAAATTAAATCATCAAATATTGTGATTAAAAATACCAAAAGCATTACTAATAAATCGTTTCTTGGTGCAACTTTAATAAGTTTTATAAATTTGTAATCAATAATACCAATTCCAACTTTGATTAAAATTCCAGCAAGTACAGCAAGTGGAATTTTTGCTGCAACAGGAGCAAGAAATATAATAATTAAAATTAGCAATACCGAATGGATTATGCCTGATAAACGTGTTCTGCCGCCACTTTTAATATTAACGGCAGTTCTCATCATTGCTCCGCAAGATACAACCCCTCCAAATAGTGCTGCAACTATATTCCCTATGCCTTGTCCTATTAATTCTTGATTTGATTCGTGTTTTGTCTTAGTCAAAGAATCTGCAACTAAAGCTGTTAATAGAGAGTCAATTGATCCTACGATTGCAAGTGTTAGTGCAATAGGAATTATTATCTCAATTTCTGATAATTTGAATGTCGGAATTGTAAGGCTTGGAAATGCTTGAGGAATTTCTCCGATAGTTTTTACATCAAAGTTGAAGATTATTGCGGTTAAAGTTCCTAAGATAAGAGCTATTAATGGCGGGGGAACTATTTTAGCAAGTTTTTTAGGGGTGAAAAATACTATAAGTAAAGTTAAACCGCCAATTATTACACTGTGTAAATCAGAATTAGGAATTGATTTGAATACGTTAATTAAAGCTTCTACAGGTGTTCCGTTAAATTCAAGCCCTAAAAAAGAATTTAATTGTAATAAGATAATTATTGCTCCGATACCGCTCATAAATCCTGAGATTACAGGGTATGGGATGAAATTAACAAGCTTTCCGACTTTGAAAAGTCCGAGGATTATTTGGAATATTCCTGATAATAATATTGCCGCAAAAATTAAATTTGCGTTATCAGAGTGCATCGCAACAACAGATGCAATTACGACAGTAAGCGGTCCAGTAGGACCAGAAATCTGAGTAGGAGTTCCGCCAAATATTGAGGCTAACATTCCGACAATTATAGAACCGTATATTCCTGCAGTTGCTCCTAATCCGCTTGATACCCCTAAGGCTATTGCAAGTGGTAATGCTATTACTCCTGCAGTAATTCCGCCCAGTAAATCACCTTTAAAGTTTGATAGTATCCCTGTTTTCATAATATAAATCCCCATATAATCTTTCAAATATTTATATAGCAGAATATTTAAAATTTTACAAGGGGACTTATGTTTATTTATTTTTTTTATTTTTCTCTAGACAAGACCTTCTTTAAGAGCTTTTACTGCTGCTTGTGTTCTGTCATCTACTACAAGTTTTTGGATAATATTGCAAACATGGGCTTTTGCAGTGTGTTCAGAAATTGTTAATTCTTCAGCGATTTCATGATTTGATAAACCTTCTACAACTAGTTTAAGAACTTCATATTCTCTTTGAGTCAGATTTGCGTGTTGTTCTTTAAACATAGCTCTTGACATTTGTCGAGGAGGTATTACTCCGCAATTCTTTTCTCTTAATATCGGAACTACCTGAGGGTCAAGCCACATTGCGCCTTGTTCAACTGTTTTTATAATCATTTTTAAGGCGTCTGTGCTTATATCTTTCATTACATAAGCACATGCTCCGGCATGTAGCGCATCTATTATTTCTTGTTCGCTCAAGTGTGATGTGAGAATTATTACTTTCGCTTTACTGTCTAATTCAAGAATTCTTTTTGTTGCTTCTATCCCTGAAATATCAGGTAGACCGATATCCATTACAACAACATTAGGGTGTGTTGTTCTGAATTTTTCAACAGCTTCTTTCCCGCTTTGAGCTTCAGATGCTACTATTATTTCATCTTGTCCTTCAAATAGAGATTTTAGCCCTACACGAATTAATTTTTGATCTTCTACAAGTAATATGTTTATTGTCATGATAATTTCTCCCTATATTACTTATAAAATTTTTGTAATTGTAATTAATCCCTTTTATATGAACTAATTGTGACAATATTATAGAGAGTTGATTTGGAAATAAAATTTGTATTATTAATTTAAAATGAACAAAAATTTTTTATTTTCGTTATATTGATATAAAGCTTAAAAAATATAATCATGAAATTGAAAAGGAGAGATTATGTCAGAAGAAATTAAACAAGAAACTTGTAATTGTGAAAAATGGACAATTAGTCCTGAATTTAAACAATTCTTACTAATGATTTTAGCTTCTTTCTTAGGCTGTTTAGTTGCATTGTGCCTATATAGTGCAGCAATAAAACCGAAAAAACATTGTCCTTGCCCTCCTCCACCTCCAAGATTTGAAGCTGTAAGACATTTTGATGGTTATCAAGGACCACCAAGAGGTGATTTTAGACCGGATAGACCGCACAGACATCATAGATTCGACGCCCCGGGACCAAAAGCAAAAGATTTCAAAGCTCCTATAAAAAAAGATGCTCCTAAAGCTCCGGCCCCAAAAGCATAATATTTTAAAAGCCTCTATTAATAGAGGCTTTTTTGTTGTTATATTTAATTAAATCTTAATATTTTTTTGATAGCAAAATAAATTATTTTGAGTTATTATGTAAATGGTAAATATACATAAGGTAAAGAATATGAAATATTCAAATTATTCAGCAATAATTATAGGAAGCGGTATTTCAGGATTGTATGCTGCTTTAAAAATAGATCAGCAGGTAGATCTCCCCGACGGCTTGCTGTTGATTACGAAGTCAAAATTAGGTGAGAGCAATTCAATGTATGCTCAAGGCGGTATTGTCGGTGTAATGAAAGAAAATAAAGCTGATTCTACAGCTTCACATATTTCTGATACGATTAAAGCAGGTGCCGGGCTGAGTGAATTTAATACTGTCAAGTATATATCAGAGCATTCTGATGCAGTTATAAAAGATTTATTGAAATTCGGAGTTGAATTTGATAGAGATGAAAATAATAACTTATGTTTTACCAAAGAAGCTGCTCATAGCGTAAGAAGAATATTACATTCAGGCGGTGATGCTACAGGCCGAATGATAGAACTAGCATTATGTAAAAAAGTCAGTGAAAATAAAAATATAGAAATTTACGAAGAAACTGATGCTGTCGAATTATTGGTTAGTGAAGGCCAATGCAAGGGTGTACTTGTATTTAATGATGAAACTCAAGAGTATGAAACAATTTATTCTCCTGCAGTAATTCTTGCAACAGGTGGTATCGGGCAATTATATAAATATACTACAAATCCAATTGGGGCAACCGGTGATGGATTAGCTTTAGCTTATAATGCCGGAGCTGAAATGCAGGATATGGAATTTGTTCAATTCCACCCGACATCATTAGCTATTGATTGTGGAGAAAACAGATTTTTAATTTCTGAAGCAGTCAGAGGTGAAGGTGCAAAATTGTGTGATGGTGATGGTGTTGAATTTATGGCTAAGTATGATGAAAGAAAAGAGTTAGCACCTAGAGATATTGTCACACGCGCAATTTTTAATGAGATGAAGCAAAATCATGTAGATAATGTTTATTTGAATGCAACTTGTATCGATTCCAAAAAATTGGCAAAACGTTTCCCGACTATTTCTAAAAAATGTCAGGAAAACGGTATTGATATTTCAAAAGATTTTATACCTGTTTCTCCTGCTGCTCATTATTATATGGGCGGAGTAAAGACAAATTTGAGAGGTGAAACTTCAATAAAAGGTTTGTATGCTATAGGTGAAGTATCATCAACAGGTTTGCATGGCGGTAATAGACTTGCCAGCAACTCATTGTTGGAATGTGTTGTTTGTGCATATTCTGTTGCGGATTATTTGAAATCAATTGAGTTAAAAACTCCAAAACAAATTGATGAAAATATTAAATCCATATTAGATGAATATTCTGAAGAAGATGCTGTTCTTGAAGAATTGGATATTCCTGCAATGAAGAAAAATCTTCAAGATATAATGTGGAATAATGTAGGTATTTTGCGTGATAAAAATTCTTTGATAAACGCAATTAATGAGTTGAACAAGTTAAAAATAGAATTCCCAAGAAAATTTAAATGCCTGAGTCGTGACGAATATGAATTTAGAAATATGTTGACTGTTGCAATGCTTATAACTAATTCAGCTCTAATGCGTAAAGAATCCCGAGGCGCACATGCAAGAATAGATTATCCTGAAACTCTTGATATGTGCGTGCATAGTAGAATTTCAAAAAGAGAAGGAGTGCCTGAACTTGTTAAGTAAATTTTATGTAAAAGACCATGTAAAAATGGCATTAATGGAAGATATCGGCTATGGTGATATTACAACTGAAAATTTGGCTGGTGAAAATGATTTTCTAAAAGGCGAATTAAATACAAGAAGCGAAGGTGTGCTTTGCGGATGCGATGTTTTTAAAACTGTATATGAAACTTTGTCAGATAAAGTAGATATAAAATTCTATTTTAAAGATGGTGATAAAATTAAAAAAGGTGATAAAATTGCTGATATTTCAGGTCCTGCAAAAGATTTGCTCATGGGTGAAAGAGTTGCATTAAATTACATTCAAAGAATGTCTGGAATTGCGACAGAAACTCGAAAATATCAAGATGCAATAGCTCCTTATTCTGCAAAAATTGTTGATACAAGAAAAACTACTCCAAACTTTAGAGCATTTGAAAAATATTCAGTAAAAATTGGCGGTGGAGCGTTACACAGATTTAATTTATCAGATTGCGCAATGATTAAAGATAATCATATCCGACTTGCAGGATCATTGACTAAAGCTGTAAATAAATTGCGCGAAAGTATTTCTCACGCTCACAAAATAGAAGTAGAATGTGATACTATTGAGCAAGTTAAAGAGGCAGTAGCTGTAAAAGCTGATATAATTATGCTAGACAATATGTCTGTAGAAGAAATGAAACAGGCTGTTGAAATAATAAATCACAAAGCAATTGTGGAAGCTAGTGGAAATGTAAAATTAGATACGGTCAATGCAATTGCATCTACAGGTGTTGATATAATATCATCAAGTGCAATTGTTGCAAAAGCTCCTACTTTGGATTTGGCTTTAGATATGTAGTTAAAAAGTAAAATGTTTATCAATCTAAAAACGTCTGAATATAATAATTTCAGTCGTTTTTAGATTTAATAGAAGATTTTTTTATAAAGTTTTTTGTAAAGTTTCTTAAAATACATGGCAAAAAATTTTTTCCTTTGTTTTAAAATGAATGTAGAAGATATACATTTATAAATTTGGTGAAAAAATGAAGGTAAACTCAATACAACGTGATTTGACCCTGAAACAGGGTAATTTAAGGCTCCATTCGGAATCTCCGAACTTTAGAGAGAAGAATTATGCGGGCGTGTATGAAAAAAATAATAGAGGATATAATGCAGATTATTGTGGCAGTTTTACGGGAAAGAGTGAAGCTGCCACAACTGTTATAAAAAAGAATTTTTTAGATAAAATTCTTGCAAGTAATTGGTTCGGTAAATTCGCAAAATATTCTGAAGAACACAATATTTCAGCTAGTGCATTAATTGCTTTAGTTTTAGCAGGAGTAATGAGACCGGCAACTATTTTAGCTTTACCTGGTAAAAAGGATAAAGAAGATAAAATATATGCAGCAGGTCACTCAATGGCATCTGGTATTATAGGATTTTTAGTTTCTACAGCAATTACAAGTCCTTTTGATGAATCAATTAAGAAAATATTTGATAGTAAAAAATTTGGATCAGAAAAATTTAAAGCAATGGATGCAGAAATTGCAAGATTGAAGGCAGAAAAAGATGCCGGAACAATTACAAAAGAGGCAAAAGCTACTCTAAAAGCTATGATGAAAAAAAGAGCAGCATTAAGTACATTAGTAAAAAATATTCCAGATTGGGTAATAGGTGTCCCAAGAGCAATTTTAACAATAGCATTAATTCCTCCAATTTTGAAATATGTATTTGGAGTAGAAAAGAAAAAGAAAACTAAACCTGAACAAGAAAATAATGTGAATAATACAGTAAATAAAATGGAAACCCCACAAATGGATTTTATTGAAAAACCTGCTTTTCAGCAATTCAAAGGAGGTGTTAAATAATGAATATAACAATTAATTCTAACACCTATGCAAATAATAGATTATACAATCAAAAACAGAATATCAATAGTTATAAACCAAATTTTAAAGCAAACGCAGCAAGTACAGTATCAGATGCAGCAGAACAAATTCTAGAAAAAGCATCAAAATCAGAGTCTGGTTTATTCAAACCTTTTACGGATGCATATGAAAAAATGACTGATTCTATTGCTGATAAATTTACTTCCAAGTTTGTTGATTCTAAACCTTTGGATTGGTTAGCAGATAAGTTAAAAAATAGTAAAAATCTTTTCCAACATTGTTTAACAGTAGGTTCTGTAATTACAAGTGGTTTGTATATGCAAAGAACTTTGACAAATAAAGAATTGGATAAAGACAGAAAAAATACATTAGCTGTAAACCAAGGTTTAACTTTTGCAGTATCTACAGTTGGTGCTTATGCATTAGATAAATATGTAAAAGGCTGGTGGGATAATGTTACAGCGAGATTTGCTGGACATTTATTAGGTGATAATAAATTTTATTCAGATTATTTAGCTAACAAGGCTGCAGTAATAAAAGAAAATAAAGAATTATTAGCAGCTTCAAAAGCAAGTAATATAAAACCTGAATTAAAAGAAATGCCAAGTGTAATAAAATCGATAGAAAATAATTCTTTTTATAAATCATTGTTGTCAAATGCAGGGGATGATGCAAAAACTTTAATGACAAAAGTAAAAGGTATGAGCCCTTTACGAACAATGATAGTATTTGGTTTTGTATACAGATACTTTGTACCGGTAGTTGTAACTAAACCGGCTAATATTCTTTGTGAAAAATATTTGGCTCATAAAAAAGCAAAAACTGAAAATAAACAAAATGCATAGTTAAATAAATAATAAAAAAGAGTTGTTACTATTTGTGTAGTAATAACTCTTTTTTTATTGAAAAAAAAAGAGTTTTATGCTATATTTTCCATTGTAGATGGGGTAAGATAGTGGAAAAAGATTACTTGAATTTAGATTTAATAGCTAAAGAATGTAACCTGTTAGATGAGTCTGATGTAAATTCTGTTATTCAAAAAATTCAGGCTCTGGATGAGGTATATGAAAGATGTAATCTTGTTAAAATTTATAATTATTTTTTGAGTGTTTGCAAAAATCCTGAAATTTTGATGAATATTATCCAGTGCATGGATCGAATTAGGGATAATGAGTTTCTTGGCCCGCTTTTAGATTTATTATTAATGAAAAATATTGAAACGGAAAAAGATTCTTTTATAAATGTCCGAGCAATGTGTGCAAAAGCAATTGCTAATTTGAAAGATACTTCTGCTGTTACACCGCTTTTATATTGTTTAAATAATAAAGATGAAAATTATAAGGTAAGACTAGCTTGTGCTGATGCTTTGGGGCGTATTGGTGATAGATATGCGGTAGCACCTTTGATTGAAGTTGTAAAAGATGAAGATGAAAAATCTGTATATTTGAGAGAAACTGCAGCTTCAGCTCTTGGCATGTTGGGTGATTTGAGGGCAGTTGATCCTTTAGTAAGTATTTTAGAGACTCAAAAAGGAATTTGGAATAAATTTACTTTTTTGAAAGAACGTGTAATTGAGGCTTTGGGAAAGCTAAGATTGGATGATAATGAAAGAGTTTTTAATGCCTTAAAAAATTCTTTAATGGATGAATCTCCTCAAATACGTATAAATGCTATAGAAGCAATTATGGACAGTGAAAATCCTCAGGCAGTTGATACTATAAAGACTTGTCTTTTAGAGGATGAAAATGAAGAAGTGAAGAAAAACGCGTTGATTGCGTTATATAATCTTGTTGGTCGGGAAATTTTAGATGAGGTCGCTAACGGCTCTAATTATCCTGATACGTTGAAATTGGAAGCTGTTTCAATGATTTCTGAGTATGAAGATGAAAAGGATGATAGTGAAGATGAATAGCCGAGGAATTGTGCTTCTTTCAGGAGGGCTTGATTCTCTTGTTAGTTTAGGATTAGGTATAAAAGATTATGGAGTTTCTCTTGCGTTAACATTTGATTACGGGCAAAAATCCGCAAAATATGAGATTGATGCTTCAAAAGAAATTTGTGATTATTACAAAATTGAGCATAAAGTTATAAATCTTGACTGGCTAAAAAATATTACTCATACATCGCTTGTGAGTGAAAAAGAAATCCCTGAGGGGAAAGAACTTGATAATTCTGTGCAATCGGCAAAGAGTGTTTGGGTTCCAAACCGTAATGGCTTGTTTTTAAATATTGCAGGTTGTTTTGCAGATAGCGAAGATTATGATTATATCTTAATAGGTGCAAATAAAGAAGAAGGTCAAACTTTCCCTGATAACACGCAAAATTTTATAGACAAAGTGAATGCAGAATTTGAATATTCAACTCAGAACCATCCTAAAGTTGTTGCACCCTTGATAAATTCTGACAAAAATGATATAGTAAAGCTGGCATTGGATAATAAAATTCCGCTAGAATATGTTAGAAGCTGTTATGCAGGAGGCGAAAAACATTGCGGGAAGTGCGAATCCTGTACAAGATTAAAAAATGCTTTAGAGTATAACCATGACACATATTATATAAGGAAACTTTTTTGAAAACACAATTTTTAGATAAAGAAATTAAATATGAAGGCTGGCAGCTTTCTCCTCATTGGATTTATAAAAATTTTAAAATCCAAGGAGATGCAACTGTTGCATTTATAGGAGAATGCGATGTAAAACTTACTGAAATGGTGGATATTGAAGATGTAATTAATAATGAGCCGATTTACAGTAAATTAATGTTGAGTTTTATTTCAGAACAATTTAATGTCGGATTAGTTGAGGGTGTATTCAGACAAAGACTTTTAATGTGTATAATAAAAGAAGCTCTTGAAAAAAGAGGATTTGTAATTAGAAGAAACGGTGATGATTTATTTTTTGAAGATAAAAAATTAACTGTTTCCATTGCTACAAAATCTGTAAATTCAATATTAATTCATACGGGTATTAATATCGATTCTGCAGGCGCTCCTGTAAAAGCAAGCGGCTTGACAAGTGAGCTTGGAATTACAGATATAAAAGATTTAGCTGAAGAAATTCTTAAAAAGTATTCAGAAGAAATTGAAGACATAGTTTTAGCATCTACAAAGGTAAGAGGTGTATAATGGAAGAAGATTCAAGAAGACCTTCACATATAAGTTATAAAGATTATCAAAAAAAGGTTACAAAAAATCCTAATGAAGGGATTATAATTTTTGTATCAGCTTTTTTTATTTTGTTACTCCTGTTTTTAGGCATTGCAAAACAAATTTCTCCGGAAGTCGATGTGTCTATTGGGGATGAAGATAATGCTGCTACAAGTTCTGATTCCGAATATACTAAATCATCTGTTGATGAGAGATTAAAACTATTGCAGGATGAAGATAAGACTACTAAAAAGGAAGACAATACTTTTGCAACAGAGTTAGATGAAAAAGTTGTCTTACCTGATCACAAAAATAGTGACAATTCTTCTTCAAATTCTTCTAAATCAGAAGATCCAATTACGTTGCCTGATAAGGAAGCTAATCCTAAACCTACCGAGACAGCTTCTCCTGCACCAAAAAGTGTTCCGGTTCAACAAGCAGTATCTGCAAAAGTTGTTGTTGGTTATTACGCAACAAAAGAACAAGCTGAAGTTGCAAAAGGGATTATCGCTGAATCCGGTTTAAATATTTCTCCTTTTGTACGTAATATTGGCGGAGCTTACACAATCCAAGTTGGTTCTTATGCAACAAGAGAAAAAGCTCAAAGTGTTGCGAATGATTTGTTGAGAAATAACTATCCCGCAAGAATTATTATGGAATAAATATTTAAAAATAAGTAATAGAAAAGTTCTTTAATTTTATAATTAAAGAACTTTTCTATTTATAAATTGATTTAAATTGGTTTAATTAAACCAATTGCAGGCATCACCTTTGCATAGAATGTTTTCAAGACTCGACATTACATCTTCTTTAGTCATTTCATATGTCACAGGAGTAATTGATATTTTATTATTTTTTACAGCTGCAATATCAGTGTTGGAATCTTCTGCTTCTGTAATTAATTCTCCTGCCATCCAGTAGTATACTTTACCTCTTGGATCTATTCTTTTTTCATAGTTATCAGTGAACATTTTTCTTCCAAGTTCAGTAATTGCAACTCCAGCAATATCTTCTTCATCAAGAGCTGGTACATTGATATTTAAAATACTTTTTTTAGGAAAACTAAATTCTTTAAGTTTTGGAAGCAATAGATTTACAAATTTTGCAGCGTATTTAAAATGCTCATATTCATAATTCATACTTGCTAAAGACATTGCAATACTAGGGACTCCGAGCATTGCCCCCTCCATTGCGCAGCTTACCGTGCCTGAATATAAAATGTCAGCACCTAAATTAGGCCCGTGGTTAATTCCTGAAATCACAATATCAGGTTGTTCTTCTTTTGATAAAATAGCATTTATCCCGATTTTAACGCAATCTCCTGGGGTTCCTGTCGTTACCCAAGCTCTTTTTACTCCATGGTATGCATCTACCTCTTCTACACGCAATGGTGTGTGCAAAGTAAGTGAATGCCCTGCAGCGCTCCTTTCTCTGTCTGGTGCTATTACATATACTTCATGTTCTTGGGCTAAAGTTTCTGTAAGACATCTTATACCGTTTGCTGCTATACCGTCATCGTTTGATACTAATATTTTCATATCTCTCCTTTTTATTTCATAAAACTTCTATAAACATAATACTATAACTGTATTTATAATGAAAGTATGAAGTTTTGTAACAAAATATACAATTGATATTCAAATTATAGCAATTATATATATCAAAAATTTTTTATATATATGACACGAGGAAAAGCATAAAACGAGGAATCAAAAACACGTTTTATTGCACACTACACTTCACACTATTACGAGGAATTATTCAAAGAATTCCAACGTCGTTTTCGAAAGGGAACGGCGTTTTTTTTTTTTATTTGCTTAAATTAACCAAAATAACTTGTTATTTTAAAACAACAGCTAAAACTTCTGCAAGTTTACCTGATTTATTATTTTTAAATTTAATTTCTTTTTTTGTATTTGCCGGGGTAAACTCAGATTTTTGATAATTGATTAAGTATTTCATGAATTCAGGACTAAACATCTTACTCCTTTACTACACTAAAATTCCCTACACACTTTGTATATATATAAAAACACAAAAGAAATAATTATTGTTATAAATTTACAAATTATTTACAATATTTAATGAGATGTTATAATTTATATATATAAAGGATTTTTACTATGCGTCAATCTTCAATTATAGATATAATTTCCCCGATTATGGCAGGACCTTCA
>CAJMDF010000046.1 GCA_905212085.1 uncultured Clostridium sp. | reverse complement strand
AAATATAAATAAATTTTTAGAAAACTCTAAAAAGAGAATACTGCAAATCGCCAAACTGCAATAGAATATAAAAAACAGAATATATAAGAAATTCATATTTACAGCTTTTCTGACCATACTTTCCTCTATCTCTATTACATTAACATACTAAATTAAGATATAAAAAAAAACATTACCCACCTGATTAATAATTATCAATGTGGGTAATAAAAAGTTTAAGATGGTTTTATTTGCAATGACATTTTTTCTTACTTACAGGGCTTCCAAAAATCAAACGTAACCCTCCAAAAGGTTTTTCCATAGTATTATTTAACCCTGCAGTCATTTCATCAATATTGCATAAAATCCTGTTCATTTGGTTAATAGTGCAACCAATCTGTGGGATAGTTTTGTTAAATTCATTCGTCATAATTTTAACATTTCTTGTAATTAATTGAGTATTATGAGCTGTAGCATCCATCATTTCTCCTGACAAAGCATTATCCATGTTACCTGATAAATCCCTTACATTTTCTGATACTTTGACAATATTTGATGAACTTTTACTCATATCAGAAGATACTTTTACAACATTCGGACTTACATCCTGAGCCATAGTATTTAAAGTTCCAAAAAGCTCACCAAGAGCTTGAATTGTAATATTTAAATTTTTAACGGCTTCAGCTGCATCTCCCTTCATTGCCTCTAATGATTCAGGATCCATATTTGCGAAATAAGATTCAAATTCAACAGTTGTCTTACCGGAAACTCTATCTCCATTTTTCAAATAAAAAATAGACGGCTCTTTAGGATAAATTATATCAATATAATCAAATTTTCGATTCCATTTATTTCTTTCTTTTCTCAAATTTGCAGAAACATTAATAGGCAGCCTCAAATCATGAGGGTGCAACTCCATGGTCACTATTGTGGCCGTGTAATTTTTATTTGGTCTGATATTAACAACTCGCCCAATTTTAAACCCGTTATAATAAATAGGAGCTCTTTCATGAAATGGTCTTAAATTTTTAAATTCAGCTGTCACATATGTGTTGGTTCTATAATTATAATAAGCAACACCAATAGTTAATAAAATTAAAAGTAATATAATTGATTTATAAAAATTGTTCATATTAGAAATTCTATTTTATGTAAAATTAAAAGACATTCCCGAACAGATTAATTTTGTAGTACAATATATCTATGGAAGATAATACATATTCTAAAAAAGCAGGGAAATTATTTAAACAAGGCTATAATTGTGCCCAATCAGTATTTTGCGCATTTGCAGAAGAAGTTGGAATGGATTTTGACACAGCTCTAAAACTATCATCATCATTCGGGGGAGGAATGGGAAGATTAAGAGAAGTATGCGGAGCAGTCAGCGCAATGTTTATGATTGCAGGTTTAAAATACGGTTATACAACTCCTAATAATGACGCAATAAAAGCAGAGCACTATGAAAGAATCCAAAAACTTGCCGAAGAATTCAAAAAAAATAATAAAACAATAATCTGCAGAGAATTATTAGGACTTGATGTAAAACAAGATTCACCTATACCTGAAAAAAGGACCGAACAATATTACAAATCCCGTCCATGTGAAAAATTGGTAATGGAAGCAGCAAAGATAATAAGTAATTATATAACTTCAAAAAAAGAATCATAAACATCTTGTAACAAAAATACAAAGAAATCAAAATTAACTTACCGGATAGAACTTTTATAATATAATTATTTTGTCACATTAGCTGATATGATAATTGTATATAATTACTCTAATGCTAAAATAAAGAAATTAAACAAAAACGGGAGACTTTTTTATGAAAAAGCTAATAGCAGGCTTACTGGCATCAGTTCTAATATTTAATAGTTCTGCAGCTGTATCTTATGCTGCAATAGAAAACTTAAGCTCAAAACAAGAAATCCAAGTTCAAGAAAATGCAATTATCCCATTAAAACTTGAAAAAGAAATAAAAGCATCTCTCGCAAAAGTATATGGCACAGAAAATGTAGAAGTAATATATTCAAATATTCTTGCAATAGCTAAAAAGGCAAAAGAACAGCGTTCATCAGCACTAATAGAAGAAGACTTAAACCGTCCGACAGATTGGTATAAAGATGAAGTAATATATATGTTTTACGCAAATCACTTTGGAGTAAAAAATCCTGATAAATCAAATACTTTCAAAGATGATATTCAAATGCTAGATTATTTAAAAACATTAGGTGTTACAACAATTTACATCTTACCTTTTGTAGATTCTCCAATGGAAGATGCCGGATTTGATATAAGAAACCCCAGAGGAATAAGACAAGATTTAGGCGGAATGTTTGAATTCCAAAAATTCATCTCTGCAGCAAGACAAAAAGGATTTAAAATCAAAGCAGATTTAGTCCTAAATCATTTCTCAGACCAACATGAATGGTTCCAACAAGCTCTAAAAGGGGATATTTCAAAACTTGATTATTTTGTAGTAAGAGAACAAATGCCTGAATATACAAAATACAAAGACCCAAAACTCGGCTGGGTAGCAGAATACAAAGAACCGAGCGGTAAAACTTCAAAAAGAAGAATTATTTTCCCTGAAATTACAGAAAACAATTATAGAAAAGTAACAATAAATAATAAAGATTATTATTTTTACCACACATTCTACCCATTTCAACTTGATATAAACTGGAAAAATCCGAAAGTTTTATACTATAACTTAGAAACAATAGCATTTTGGGCAAATCAAGGTGTAGATATTTTCAGAATGGACGCAATCCCATATTTGATTAAAGAAGACGGCACAAATGCTGAAAACCTAGAAGAAACTCATCGAATTATAAAAATATTAAGTGCATTTATACAAGCAATTGCCCCACGTTCAGTAATCCAAGCAGAAGCTTGTCAAATGCCGAATAAAATACTGCCATACTTTGGGACAGAACAAAAATACAAAGAAACAATAAAAGGGCAAGAAAAAGAAATTACAAGAACTGACGAAGTTCAAATTGCCTACCACTTTCCATACATGCCTGCTATTTGGGCATCTTTGGTAACTGCTGACAACAGCTATTTCTGGAAAGCATACAAACAAACCCCTCAAATCCCGGATTCAGCTGCTTGGGCAATATTTTTAAGAGTACATGATGAACTTACTCTTGAAATGGTAAACGAAAAGACAAGAGAGATTCTATTTGAAGATCTTGCACCAAAAGGTGCAGCATTTAGAAAAGGCTTCGGGGTTTCAGGCAGAATGGCTAATTTCTTGGATAACAACCCTGACAGAATAGGTATGGCTTTTTCAATACTTATGTCATTACCGGGAATTCCAATTATATACTACGGCGATGAAATAGGGATTCAAAACAATTTTGCAAACGCTAAGAAAAGCGCAAAAATCAGAGAAGCTAAACAGAAAAAAGATAAAGATGTAAAAAACAAAGTTAAAATGCTAAGCTATTTTGACAGCCGTGATATAAACAGAGGGCCTATTACACAAAAAACATTTGAAGATGCCGTAAACCACAAAGGCACATACAATAACAGAGTATATGAAAGAGTAAAACAACTAATAAAAGTAAGAAAACAATACCCTGTAATCACAAGAGGTTCATTTGTAGAATTAAAAACAAAATCACCGGAAGTTTTTGCCTATGTTCGAGCAACAGATACAGACAGAGTTGTTGTAATAAACAACCTATCTGACAAAAAAATCAAAGCCACAGTAATATTCACTGATGACAATTTCGGCAAAAAAGAAAAAGACATATACTTGAAAAATCTATTAACAGATAAAATGGTTCGAGCAAGAGTCGAAAATAAAGAATTAACGGTAAGATTGAACGCATATGATGCTATGTGGCTAAAAATGTAAGCGTGCCGCTTAACCCACCAATCAGGCTACACAAAAAAATTTTTATTGTCTTAGCAAAATGTCAACGTGCCGTTTAATCCAACATATTATACATTAATCAAATTTCAACAACTCTATAAGTGACATACCTAATCCGTCTGCGAATTTTTGTAAGACAACAAGACTTGGAGTTCTTTCCATTCTCTCATTCTACCGACATAAGTTCTATCGACACCACAAAGTAGAGCTAATTCTTCTTGAGAAAGACCTCTTTCTCTGCGGATAGATACCAATTTCCGAGCAAACTTTTCTGTTATATTACTTATCATTTTTAAACATCATTTTATGTAATTTCTTTAATCCTACACCCACATAAGTTGTCACAACCATAGTCACAACAAAATATAAGTAAGTTGTCTGCACAGGATTATATATCCAATAAATATCGTGGTTTGCACGCTCCGCAATCGGAATACCATGCAGCCACATAAAAATTGCTGTCATTATATACATAACAAGTAAATGATTTGCCATTATGTGATATGTAACATTTCCCATATCTTGAATAAATTTTATATCTTTAACATACGGATAAAGAATTTTAACAGTAAATAAAGATGCCCAAATACCTGTTAATGCAGTAAAAATTGGGACAAAAAGCTGATCATCAAATCGAGACCATACAAGTACATAACTTAAACCAATTCCATGTTCAGGATCATAATCTCTATTGAACATCCAAAGAATAGATTGCAATACAAATACAGCACCAAAACACTTTGGTGTAAAAATATTATAATTATCTTTTATATAATGAGTATAAAAATATCCCAAATATACAAAAAATAGTGAAAACATTGTTCTTATTACTATTAACATTAAAGGAGTTACCGCAAACCATTTATCAAAAGGAATTGCGAGTAATCCTAAAACGGTAAAAAATCCCAAGTGTATAAATTTATTTTTCGTTACAGCATTTAATGCTCTAAACAAAAATAAAAAAGTAATCATTGTCATAAACAACTGAGTTACAAACCACAAAGGACAAGACAGGTCAAATTGATGTCCGTTTAAAAACGGAGTGATAAAAAAGTTCTTGAAACTTAGAGGCATACCCCAGAATTTGCCTGTAAGTTTTGCAATTAAAATTGTAACCAGCATGTAAAATAAGTTATACCAAAAATAAGGTACCAAAAGACTTTTAATTCTTCTTTCCACAAATGTAGCAACATCTGTCAAATACTTATCTTTAAACAGACATCCTGATATAAAGAAAAATAAAGCTAACTGGAAAGAATACGGAGGGAAAATTCCTAATAAGGAAAACTCCAAATGTCCTGACACAACCAATAAGATTGCCAGAGCTTTTAATACATTCATCTCATTTGAAAAAATTTTATCCATACAATAAATGATAACATAAATTAAAAATGTGGTATATAATAAGAAGATTATAAGGAGATATTAATATGACAATTTTAGTTTTAGGCGGTGCAGGATATATAGGCTCACACACTGTATATGAGCTAATCGATAATGGTGAAGATGTCGTAATTATAGATAATCTTCAAACAGGACACAAGGAAGCAATTCACCCTAAAGCAAGATTTTATAAAGGAGATATAAGAGATAGAATATTCTTAGATGATGTATTTAAAAAAGAAAAAATTGATGCCGTAATCCATTTTGCTGCCTGCTCTTTAGTTGGAGAAAGCATGGAAAAACCTCTAAAATATTACGATAACAACTTATGCGGAACAAAAATTCTTTTAGATTCAATGGTCGCAAACGGTATTGATAAAATAGTATTTTCTTCAACTGCTGCAACATATGGCGAACCTGAAAAAGTTCCTATTTTAGAAACAGATAGAACAGAACCTACAAATACATACGGCGAAACTAAATTATCAATGGAAAAAATGTTTAAATGGGTTGGGAAAGCTCATGGAATTCGATATGTATCATTAAGATATTTTAATGCTTGCGGTGCTCATATTTCAGGTCAAATAGGAGAAGACCATAATCCGGAATCTCATCTCATTCCGCTTATTTTACAAGTACCAAACGGCAAACGAGAATACATTTCAATATTTGGTGATGATTATGATACAAAAGACGGGACATGCGTAAGAGATTACATTCACGTAACAGATTTGGCTCAAGCCCATATCCTTGCGGTTAAATATTTACAGGCAGGCAATGAAAGCAACATATTTAATTTAGGGAACGGTGTAGGCTTTACAGTAAAAGAAGTCATAGATACAGCAAGAAAAGTAACATCACACCCTATTCCCGCAAAAATCACACCACGCAGAGCTGGTGATCCTGCACAACTTATTGCATCAAGCGAAAAAGCAAAAGAAATTCTAGGCTGGACACCTGAACATAATTCTTTGGAAGAAATAATTTCAACTGCTTGGAATTGGCATAAAAATCATCCAAACGGATTTAACTAAAAATCAATAGCAAAAAAAATCTTGTTTGAATTTTTAATTTGAATATGAAAATTCAAAACTCCCAAAATCAAACATCTTTTCAAACAAAATTTTTATATAGCGATTCTTTGCAACAACTTGTCCAATATTCTGTCGAACATGGAAAATTCGACAAACTTAACGCTGCAAGAAAAAATATTGACTCTGCATATCTTACAATACGCTTAAAAGTTAATATTTTTGAAGAAAACGGCAAACCAAGAATAAGTTTTACAAGATTTATACCTAAAAAAAATGTTTTGGTTGCAAAATACCAAGATGATTTTGAACAAGCAAAAGTTGTAACTTTCAAATCAGAGAAAAAATGTAATCCTCTAAAATTTGCATTTGAAAAAATCATAAAACTGAGCAATAATGCACCACACAATAATATGTATAAAAATGTTGTTATCACAAAGTAAAAATTATACTATATACTCATCATATTATAATTTAACAATAGAATAAAAAGCTCCTTATATAATTATCAAACATGACAAATTTAATAATATTAAAAAAAAATCATATTCTATCACAACATTTCCGTAATTATTTAAATAAAAATAAAATTAATATTCCTGAAAATACAAAATTTATAGAAATTAATCAATTTTCTAAAGGGAATGTAAATACAAGAATTTACAGCTTTAAAAATTTTGAAAATTATCTTATAAAAAGACTAAAAATAAATAAAAACATTCAAAGCAAAGAAAAACAAGTTCAAGCCCGATTTTATAAATACCTAATTGGAGTTGGAGAAAATAGAAAATTAAAAGAAATATCAAGTTTTAAGTTTAATTCAGAAAACAAATGCCAACAAGCAGAATTTTGGGATTTTTATTATCCTTATTTTAGTAATAAAGTATTCTTTTCCAGAAAATCAGGAAATAATATAAATAATAATTATCCTAAAATAGAAGATTATATAGAAGATGCTAATGGTATAAGGTTAACCCCTATTTCGACAGCAGAATATCTTGAAATAAAAAAAGCATTTGGGAGAAAACATTATGTAGGTAAGCCTTGGACAATTAAAGACAGTATTACCTCAGATATTTCAATTACTGATATGATAAAAGAGTGTACGGTAGTTGGCATAATTGGGAGAAACGGAATCTCATTAAATCATTTAAATCCTAATAATTCTAAAAATTTTGACTTATCCAAAATCGCTAAAATTTTAAAAGAACAAATATTGAATCAAGGGAAAAATGCTAAAGCTTTTTTGCTAGGAGCTGTTGAATATGATGAAAAAAGTAATCAACAATTTTTAGCTTTAAAAATATATTGGAACAAGCACAAATTCCTTACTCTATCTATAAAACAGGAGATAAAATTATTAAGAATATCGAAACTTTACTACCTCCAATCGCAGAATTAGGGAAACTTGTCAGAAATGGGCAAACTACACCTTTTTCATTTATTTCAGGACAACACATAGTTTGTACAAAAAATGAAATTAAAATAGCAAATATGATAATAGACAAAGAACTCATAAACGGGAATAAAAACGTATTAGATATGCTAAAAAAAAGTTTTTCTATTTTTAATAATTCATAAAATTTGTTTCACAAGAATTTAATATAAAAAACAACAAAACAGGTATAATTAAAAAGATAATTCTACATATACAGGCAAATGATCACTTCCGAAATTTTTACCGATTTTAAAAGAATTCATTAATATTTTGGGAGATATTAAAACATGTTCCAATGAAATCCTTAAAATAGGAATATATCGAGCATTCCAAGTCCCATTAATATTTTTAGCAAGAATTTGACAATCTTTCAGAACTGCAGATTTAATATATTTTTTATAAGAATTTGAATAAATAGTTGTATTAAAATCTCCTGCAAAGATAAGATTTTTTGAACTTTCTTGCATTGAAATTACATTTATTTTCTCAAGCATTTCATTTCTTACTCTAAAATAATCTTTGCTCGTTGGAGGAAGTGTATGAATTCCGTATATCCTTAGATTTTTAGAAAACACTTGCAAATCAGCAACTGCAACCGGGACTTCAAAATCTGTCCACAATTCTATATCAGTATTTGTAAAAGGCAGTTTAGAATACATAGAAATTCCAAAATTATCCAACCTTGAATGTTCTACATAATATGGATAAGTTTTTTTCAAATCTTTTATATGCTCAAGCCAAATATCATCTGTTTCTTGCAAAATTATAATATCAGGATTTTCTTGAGCCACACTGACAAGGAAATCGTCATAATTTTTATTTGAGGTCAAAACATTATATAGCGCAAGTTTGATTGTATTACCTTGTTTAAAATGTTCATATCTTCCAATATATGGGAATACATCAAACAAATTCGACAAAATCAAAACAAAGCATACTATACAATAAACTATATATTTTTTGCTTAAACAAGATAAATATATAAATAAAACTAAAAATAAAAAACTAAATATTAAATATTGCAATCTAAAATGAGAAAATATATCAACAATAATATTATTAACAGGTAAAACTGCAATAACATTTACACAAATGAAAATTACAAAAAATAATAACCCTCTAGTTCTTAAATAATTATCTATTTTTTCTTTCATAATTTTTATATATCTCACAATTTATGGTATAAATCAAATGTTTTCATTTAACATTTTCCCAAATATCACCTAAACTAGATCCTTTTATTCATCAAGTATCTTAGCAGAAGTTTCAAGATTTTTCATTAGTTCTGGATTATCCTTATCTATACCTCTATGTTTCATGGCATTAGCAATAGCCTTTGCTAAATTTGGAGCTTTACCTTCTTGGACTGCTTTATAATACTGTTCTTCAAAGTTTTCCCCAAGTCTGAGTTCCCAATTACCTTCAATTGTACCAGGTCTGTTATAAGTCTTTGCAATTCCAAACAAATCAGTAAAAAAGATCTGAATTCTTTTTGCAGGACTTGCAAAAAGTTCTGTAAAACTTGCGGTTAAAAAAGCTTTTTTATCGTTTCTTATTAAATTTAAATAATCGTCCCATTCCTTTTGTGTCGGATCTTTTTTTATGGTATCTTGTGCTAAAAATTGGGTTTTAGGCAAAAATTCTTCAGGTTTCTTTTGCCTAAATAAATTTTCTATAAATTCTAAAAAAGATTGATTATCATGAGAACCCAGCATTATTGTACTATTGGGAGATATTTGGGAACCTCGGTATCCATACTGAGTAACAGCAATACCACCAAGATTAAGTTTATTTATTACAATTTTAACAGGATCTGTAACAACTCCACAATCTTCACTACCTGTTGGACCTTCACAAATTATTGAAGATTTATCTACCCCATATCTTTTTCCGGCAGGTAGAACTATTTTAGATAATATATTTGCATATTCTTCATCACCATGCTTTTGGTATGGTCCGTTTGGGATAGAGTATATTCTACCTGAATTTAGTGGTGTCATTTTAGAACTTTTTATATTATAAATAAACGGATCTATAAGTCCTATAATATGATCAATCCTAATACCTCCTGGAAAGCTTTCAAAATAACTTTCATATTTTCTCTTTAAAATTTTGCCAGCTTTACCTAAGCTTCCATCTTTATTGAAAATTTCATCAGGATTATAATATTTAAATCCCCACCTTTGTCCATCCGGAGTAAAACAATCCGGGGGACTACCTAGTGCGACATCAGGAAGGAAGAGTTTTTGATTAACCCATTCTTCAACCGCAGATGAAGCTACCGGAAAATCTCCTATTATGCTTATTCCTATTTTTTTAGAATAATTATTCAGATTAGTACATTCTCTATCCAAAATCATTTGTTCAAATAAATATAAATCATATTCATCTTTATATTTATCTTTTAATTCAGCAATACGTGCTTTGGAACTTGCAGTTTCGCTATTAACATAAAGCGTTCTATCTATTTCAGGCCAATCTTGCCAATTTTTATAGTTATTTTCTTTGCTTAATAAATGAAAAATAGCACTTTGCTCAAGTTGAGCTTCTTTTTCTGATTTATATTTATTAAATTCGCGTGTTAAATCTGTGTTTTTTTTAGAATTTTGAAAAGCTTCTCTTAATGCATCATCATAGTTTTTCCTAACATAAGGATAATTTACCCTATCTGGATTTGGGTTGTTATTCACAATCCTTGCAAAGCTTTCTTTTGATAAAATATTTCCATATTCATCAGAAGCAAGTTTTTCTAAAGGGATCATAAAAATATTTTTAGTATCAGCTTCAGGAGAATAAGGAGAATTATCAAATGCCTTTCTGAAATTATTAGGTTCTTGCTGAATATGAGAAAAGGAGTGTTGCTTCAAAAAAGGAAATAGTTTCTTTTTAACTGTTTGGGATAAAAGAGATCCAATACCGGTATTTTCAGATTTTATAGCAGGAGCAGATGCATTATGTAAAATTAAGTCTATTTGTTTCCCTAAAATTTCAAGTCCTTCGTTAATGGAAGCTGTATAGACTTTCATTTCCTCTGCATACGGTTTACGGCCAAAAGATGGCTTTTTATTAATACTCCCATTGTTATAATTATAATTTTTTATAAAAGAAATACGCATTTCACACCTTATATCCCGTTAAATGAACATTATTTCATAAATAAAAAACAGAAAAAAATTTTTCGTTAGTTTTTACAAAATTATTTATAATTCTTTACAAAAAACACTAAGCAAAAAAATAAAATAATAATCAGATTTAAGTTCAGAGGGGAAGGGATTCGAACCCTCGGTGGAATTGCTCCCACACAACCTTTCCAAGATTGCACCTTAAACCGCTCGGACACCCCTCTTTAGCAATTTACAATTTCATATTATCACAAACATTTATTTTATGCTAAAATCTACTTATGCAAAAAATCATACACAAACCTCAAAAGGGACTAAAAGGAACTGTTACAATCCCTTCAGATAAATCAATTTCCCATAGAGCTATTATGTTTACCTCACTTGCAAATGGGAAATCAATAATCAAAAATTTTTCTAAAGGTCAAGATCCTCTATCATCTTTAAAAGTTTGCAAAACTTTAGGTATCGATGCTGAATTTATAAACGAAGAATTAATTGTAAAATCAAAAGGGATATTATCAGCTCCACAAGCACAACTTGATTGCGGAAATTCAGGCACTACAATGCGTCTTATGTCTGGAATTCTAGCTGGACAAAATTTTAACTCTACATTAATCGGTGATGCGAGCCTCTCTAAACGTCCAATGAAAAGAGTAATCGAACCATTATCACTTATGGGAGCTAAAATTGAATCAAATGAATTTAAAGCTCCATTAAAGATTTATGGACAAAAATTAAAACCGATTAATTATATTTCAAAACTTGCATCAGCACAGGTAAAATCCTGTATATTATTAGCAGGCCTAAATATTGACGGGCAAACAACATTCATAGAGCCCTATGTATCTAGAAATCACACTGAAATAATGCTTAAATACATGGGAGCAAACATATCTGTTAATCATACAACCGTCACAATAGAAAAATCAGAACTTGAGCCAAAAACTATTGAAATCTGCGGCGATATATCATCTGCAGCATACTTTATTGTTGCAGGATTAATAGTTCCAAATTCTAAAATAATATTAAAAAATGTAGGACTAAACCCGACAAGAACAGGCATTCTTGAAGTAGCTGAAAAAATGGGCGGGAATATAGAAATTTTAGATAAAAGAAATATTTCAGGTGAAGATGTCGGAGACATCCAAATCTCCTATTCAGATCTAAAAGCCTGCACTATAGAAGGAGAAATAATCCCAAGACTTATCGACGAACTTCCTGTAATAGCTGTTTTAGCAACTCAAGCAAAAGGGACTACAATAATTAAAGATGCACAAGATTTAAGAAACAAAGAATCTGACAGAATTAAAGCAGTAGTTACAGAACTGAAAAAAATAGGTGCAAATATTGAAGAAACTCCTGACGGATTTATTATTAACGGCAAAACAAATCTCAAAGGTAATACAGAAGTAGAAACATACCATGATCACAGACTTGCAATGAGTTTGTATGTAGCAGGATTAATTTGCGACAAACCTATCACAATTAACGGTTTTGAATGGGTTGATATATCTTTCCCGGAATTTGATAATTTGTTTAATTCATTATATTTGTAACGAAATATTAAGCTTTAATTTTTAAATTTAGCAATTTTACCTGACAAAAATTTTTTATATATACAAGGTTAGGGAAATTAATATTGAAAGGTTAAGGTTTAAGGTTATGTCAGGGGAAATTTCAAATTTATATGGAATGAATTTATACAACAATCCATATTTAAACAACAACGATGATTTTTTAGCACAACAATATTTTGCTCAACAAGCAGGACAAATTCAAGGTCAAACTCAAAATCAACCTGCATTCCAAGGTTATCAACAACCTCAAGCTGATACTTTCCAAAAATCCGGTTCAGGTTTAAGTACAGGCTTAACTCTAGGTACTATTGCAGGTGCTGGCACAGGCGCAGGCATTTATTACTTAGGGACAAATCCTATTAAAGATGGAAAAGTTAATGAAACTTTAATTAAAACAACAAATAAAGAAGCTATAAAAAATTTAAAAACAGAGGCTTTCAAGGAATTATATGAACAAAAAGCAAAAGCAACTTTTGATATTCTAGGAGTAAAAGATTTAGAACAATATAATGCAATAGAAAAATTATCTAAAGCAACAAAACTTGAAGATCTTCCTGAAGAAACAAAAAAATTATTACCGGATAGCATCAAAACTCCTAAAGATGCAAAAGATCTAATTGATTTAGCAAAACCAGAATTAGATAAAATAGACAAAACAAAACTTATGACTCAAGCAGAAAAAGCCTCAAAGCGTTTTTCTTTAGATCATAACGAAGAACAATTGAAAAAATTAGAAGGCATCAAAGCAAAAATTGACAAATTACCAAAAGATGCAAAAGTAGCTGATTTAGAAAAATTCTTCATAGATAACGCTGAAACTTTCAAACTTAAAGGTACAGAAGCAGAAATCGCAGAAAAAGCTAAAAAAATAGCTGCAAAACATGGAACAAAAGAACATCTTCTAAACTTATATCAAGGTCGTATTGATGATAAAAAAGAATATATAAAAGAATTTAAAGCAGGACTTAATGATGAAGTAAAAAAATACTGGGATGACACTGCCAAAGCATTCAAAAAAGATGCTCCAGAAACATTAACAAAAGCTTATAAATCGTTCAAATGGAATAAAGCTTTAAAAGGCGGTGGAATAGCAGCTGTAGCAGGGCTTATACTAGGTTCTTTATTTGGAAGTAACGCATAATAAATTAAATTAAACTAATTAGATAAATAAAAATCCCATTATTAATAATGGGATTTTTATCTATTTAAAAGATTTTTAGCCTCTTTTATTGATATTTTTTTAGGTTTATTAGGCATATATTTTTCAACATTGTGTCGTAAATCAAAAAAGAATACTTTTTTAGTCAAGTCTATAAATTTATTAAAATCTTTGCCTGAAAATAGATATAGTAACTTTTTATTATTTTCTTTGTTAACACTTAAAGTAAAAAACTCATTATCTTTTTCTAGAAAGCGATTTTTCAAATGTTTTATATCATGTTGTGAACCTTTAACTTTATAAAACTTTCCAAAAGTTGTATTACTACGATAATTTTGACTTACCTGCATAATTTCTCCAAATTTTAATAAATTGATTTATTTAACTAAAAAACAAACATAAAAAATTTTGCTATAAAAACACATATCCTTAAACATGGAATATAAATATAAATATAAAATAAAAATTTGCACAAGTATTACTTTTATGTAGAATTACATTAGAGGTAGCAAATGCAAAAGAGATATATAATATTTTTACTTATTATAATCTGCTTAAATTTTTTAATAGCAGAAGCAAAAACAATTCAGGTAAATTTAGGAAAAGACTATATCCCAGAAAGAAATC
>CAJMDF010000045.1 GCA_905212085.1 uncultured Clostridium sp. | reverse complement strand
GTGGCGATAGCATGGGCAATGTTTTGCAGCATGACCGTCTTACCGGTGCGCGGCGGCGCGACAATCAGGCCGCGCTGTCCCTTGCCCTGAGGCGCAATCAAATCAATAATGCGGGTGGTATAGTCTTTTTCGCCGCAAATGATGTCAAAATCGAGTTTTTTGGTCGGATAAAGCGGCGTAAGGTTGTCAAAATTGACACGCAGCTTGGATTTTTCAGGATCTTCAAAGTTAATCGTATTGATTTTGGTCAAGGCAAAATAACGTTCGTTATCTTTTGGACCGCGGATTTCGCCTTCTACGGTATCGCCGGTGCGCAGGCCGAATTTTTTGACCTGTGAAGGCGAAACATAAATGTCATCGGGACTGGCCAGATAGTTGGATTCGGCAGAGCGCAGAAAACCGAAACCGTCCTGCAGAACTTCTATGGTTCCTTCGCCGTAAATCGTCTGGTCGTCGGAAGCGACTTTTTTCATTATGGCGAAAATCAGATCCTGAACACGCATGGAAGAAGCGTCTTCAATTCCCAGTTCCTCCGCCTGAGTTAGCAACTCTTTGGGAGATTTTTGCTTTAAATCTTTTAAATGCATTGTGACCTTGAATATATTTTTGACGTGAATATGTAATGAGAGTGAGGGAAGAGCCCCTCTGCATCGTTACTTTAAGAACTAACGCTTGATTAGTTTATAAGCTTTAAATGCACGAAAGTCAATTGAATGTTGCAGGATTTTTATGCACAGTCAAACCTCCCCATAATAATTTTAAAAAGTTTAGTTGTAATAATTATCATTTAAATGCTGAACATCTAAAATAGAATGTTATAAAATTCTAAAATAATTTTTTATTATACTTCATCAGTAAATGAACAAAAATATGATACTCAATTTATAGGTAATAAAGTTATTGTTTCAAAAGTTGATGAAAACGGAAATAAAACTGAAACAGTTAAACTAGGTTCGGATATATTAGATCCTAAATTAAAAGATTTATATAAACAACTTCCAGGTGATTATTTCTTTAAAATAAACGCAACTGGATTAAATAAAATATCTAAAGATAATAGAATTTTTGAAAGTGCTTACTATTCCCCAAAAACAAATAGTATATCAATTTCAAATGAATTGCAAATGAATCCATTTATATTGGCACATGAATTAGGTCATGCTATAGATTGGAATAATAAACCAGAATATGTACATTCTAATAGGAAATTAAAAGCTATTTATCAAGATGAATTAATAAAATATAAAAAAGAAACATCTGATGCAGAAGGACATTCTATTGATTATTTCACCCAAAAAGATAAAAATTCAAACCCACTAGATGAAGTAATTGCAGAATTCTATGCTTTAACATCAGGATTAATTAATGAAGATTGTGAATCAATTCAATTAAGAAGTGTTGTATTACAACAACATTTTCCAAGAACTTGTGTAAAAATTATGGAATTGATGAGTAATTAAATTTTTGATAAATCTTTCTTGAACAATAATTTCTAAGATGTATTTTATTAAATGATAAACAGAAAAAGACCGTTTTGTAACATATAAAACGATTACTTCCGACTGCTAAAAGTCAAACACAAAGCCAATTTTGCCGAATAATCTTTTTATGCGTTCAGATAAAATATCCCGTTTGAAAATTAACACTTGTTTTGCTGAAATGTAACAGTAGATTTCAAGATTTTATTTAGCAACACATATTGCAAAAGCATCTTCATTAGTTTTTTCGCTATAATTTGGATTACCAGAAGTGAAAATGTTATTATACAGTCTATAATCAGGTATTCCATATGGACCTGTAAATTCACTTGATAACAAGAGATATGGGGTGGTTTTCGGGAGATTTGCTTTTGTTGCCTTAAAAGAACTGTATTTCCCAGAGCTTGCTCCGTACAAAGGAGAGATAGAATCAAAAGGTTGTTCATATACATATTCTGCAATATGTGATAACTCTTTATTGTTCGGTAGTCTTCCATTGATATCTTCACATTGCCTTACTGCATCTACCCATATCCAATAGCCATCTTTATATAATTCATACTTACAATCGCTTATGGGATAACCTTTTTTCTTTAATTTTGCACAAGTTATATGTGAAATTTTTTTTGGTTTAAAATAAGGTGAAATTATTTTTACTCCATTAATTTCAACTGATGAATTTAACAAACTTAGGTTATTATTGGGAGTTGTTATTAATGCATCTGAAACATACCCGATTAAAAATTCAATAAGTATAATAACAGCTGCTATTGTAAGTATATTAAAAATAAAGTATGTTCCTATATTGGTCCATAATGCAACCTTTTTAAGGAAAGAATAATTAGCATTTTTGAAAAAAATCTTTTTATATGTAAACAATTCTATATAGTAAGAAATAATAAAAGTAATTATATGTAAAGGCAGTACTAAAAATCCAAGATCAATAATTGCATTATTATTCATACCTATTGATTTAGCAATACTCAACACTGGCACGGTTATTATAATACCTGCAATCACAGAAAAAATATTTGCCATAGTTACAGAGCAAATTATTTGTTTTAACTTGAATTGTTTATCTTTATCTAAAAATTTAAATATTAAAACTTCTACAAAAATAACATATAATAAAAAAACAGTTCCCAGAAGAAAAGAAAAATTCCCGATCCCTTGTATTGTAAAGGTAGAATATGCAGCACTTGATGCAGTATATATCCACAAAGGGATTCCGCCATCAGCGTAAGCCGGTGTAGTATTAAATAATAACAATAAAAGTACAAATGATAAAATTAATCTGAAATGTTTCATAAGACAATTGTAACGTAAATATACTGTAATAGTTTTGTCCCTCATCAAATTTTAGTCAATAAATCTTTGCGAATTATCTTTGATAGTAATTTCATTTTTAACCTAATTACTTGGAGTTTTATTAAAAGCCAAACATAATCGGGCTTCAGACAAATTGTTTTGCAATAATCCTTTATTGCGCCTAAATAATCCTTTTTATAATATTTTGCCCGACCTCGATTGCTGTATGCCTTTGCAGAATTAGGATCAAGTTCAATTGCTTTGTCATAATCTTTTATTGCTTCATCATAATTCTGTTGGTAACATTTTGCTATACCTCGATTGTCGTATGCCTCTGCACAATTAGGGCTAAGTTCAATTGCTTTATCATAATCGAGTATCGCGCCAGCGTAATCCTGTTTATAATATTTTGCAAGACCTCGACTGTTATAAGCATCTACAAAAGCAGGATTCAGTTCGATTGCCTTATCGTAATCGAGTATCGCGCCAGCGTAATCCTGTTGTTCATATTTTGCTATACCTCGATTGTTATAGACATCTACAAAAGCAGGATCCAGCTCAAGTGCCTTATCGTAATCGAGCATCGCGCCTTCATAATTTTTTTGTTCATACTTTGACCAGCCGCGTTCATTATACGCTTCGGCACTGGTTGGTTCCTGCTCTAATTCATCACCATAACTATTCAAATCTGTAACTCCCAAAATTCTATCAAAATATTTTTAATTATAACATATTATTTGTCAAATTCAAGTTGGATATAGGGTGTTTGCTTCCAAACAAATTTAAAATACTCGTTTTCTAATCTGTACAATTTGTTTGATGTTATTGGAAAATTTGGCATTAAAAAAAATAAATTGCATTTACCACTGACCATTAAAAGATTAATATGAGTAATTTGGAATATGGATAATTAACGGACTTTGGCTTTGCTGAATGTTAGTATTGTAGGGTAAGTATGCTCAACCATCATTTAAAATTCTTCCGAGCGAATTACTCAAAAAAAATACACCGTTAAATTACAATAATAATAAAAAATGATAAGCTAAAATGCTTATCACTTCTTTATTTTAAAACCTACGCGTGGAGGGATTCGAACCCCCGACCTTTTGGTTCGTAGCCAAACGCTCTATCCAGCTGAGCTACACACGCATATTTAACTGTCACAATTTATATATTAGCAAAAAAAGATTTATTTTCAAGTTATTTTATAAAAAATAAAAAACTGAAATATTATTAAAACATTTTTTATCACATATGCTATTTTCATAATGAGAGGTAAGATTATGGAAAAATTAACAAAAAGAGAAGTTGCAATTTTAAAATTAATTACAAAAGGTTATGGGAATAGTCAAATCAGTGAGAGAATTTACATAAGCATTCATACCGTAAAAGCACATATCAGTTCAATTATTAGAAAACTTGAAGCAAAAAACAGGACTAATGCTGTATATATAGCTATTAAAAACCATTTGCTTGATGAATAAAATTGTTACAATTTGATAGCTTTTCTTACTCGTTATATAATTATAATGAGCGAGATTTTATTTATGAAAAAAATACTTTTATTCATTACATTATTTATTATAACTTTTTTTACATTTGTCCAAAAAGCTTGCGCAGAACAGCTTTATAAATTTACTGCCGCAAATTTTGACACATCAAATTCTATTATTGTCCTATCTGGACAAGATACTCCATCTGGTGCGGTTATGCAAAATCTTAAACTTATAAAAATGCAAAACCCATCAAGAGCTTATTTTGACATAAATTCATCAATTATAACATTTCCAAAACAACATTGGACATTCCAAAGCGGAGGAATAAAAGATATTAAAATAACGCAATTCTCTACAAATCCAAATGTAGTTAGAGTTGTCATGACTTTTGATAATGACTTTAATCCTGACAATATTAAATTTTTTAGAATAAAAAATAACATAATTATCAAATTAAAAAACGGCACAATGTGTGATAACGACTACTTTCATAACACATTCAGAGATGAACATTCTTCATCAAGCGACTTTTATGAATATTTAACAATTATGATGCCTGTATCCAATGCAAACGATACAATTGTTGATCAAATTCAAGATGCTTTTAACTCTCAAGCTCAAGAATTAATGGCTCGAAAAGAATTAAAACTCAATACAAAATATTATCTTAATAACATATCTATAAGACAAAACGGTTTATTAATAAATGGGTTTGGATCAGTCACAATTGAAAGACCAATGATTTTAACAAATCCATCAAGAATTATTTATGATTTACCAAACACTCTTGTTGACATGAAAATTAGAAATAAAGAATATCGCATAAGTGAAACAGAAACAGTAAAGATTGGACAATTTTCGGTCAATAAAGCTCGTATCGTAATTACAACTGATGCCGTAAGCGATTATATACCAATATACTCTAGTGATAATCAATCCTTAATAATCGCTAATTATAAAAAAACTAATAATTCAACTCTTTTTAACAGTAGCAGCAATGCAATAGCATACAATAAAGAAAAAAATGATTCTCTAACAGAATCTATGATATTAAAATTCGATGCTCCAGTAGTACATGGACTTGACAGATACCAAGATAAAGTAATTTTATATCTATACAATGTATCAAAATACAGTGATGACAATTTTAAAGCTGCTTACAAAAATACATTCTTTAGCGATGCTCAAATATCATTAATGCCTAAAATAGGTCTAAAACTTACGATTCCGGTAGAACAAGATACAATGGTAAGTACATATTTGGGTGCTGACGGCAGAAGCCTTAAAATAAAGTTAAAACAAGCTAAAAAGAAAGAAGAACCTAAGGTTACAACACCACCTGCAATTATATTAAACCCGACTAAAACTAACAAAACAACTACAGGGAAGAAAAAAGTAATAATAGATGCAGGTCATGGCGGAACAGATGTCGGAGCTACTAGCGGTGGCATTTATGAAAAAGATATTACTCTTGATATTTCAAAAAGAGTTGAAAAATTACTTACACAAAAGGGGTATCAAGTTGTAATGACAAGACCAAATGATACTTATGTATCACTACAAAACAGAGTAGCAATAAGCGCCAAAAATGATCCTGATATATTTGTAAGTATTCACGTAAATTCAAGTGTAAGACCAGAAATTACAGGGGTGGAAACACACTACTATCATCAAGAAAGTATGGCACTTGCTCAGACTGTCCATTCTTCACTTGCCAGTGCAGTACAATCTCCTAACCGTGGCTTGTTTAAATCTAAATTTTATGTTATAAATCATACAACAGTACCTGCAATTTTAGTCGAAATTGGATTTATTTCAAACAGCGGAGAAAGAGAGCAACTCGTTGGAGAAAAAAGGAAGCAGGCTACAGCAAAAGCAATAGCAGACGGAGTAGAGAACTATTTTAAACAAAATAAATAAACAACCGATAGCATTTTTTGATTCAGGCGTAGGCGGTCTGACAGTTTTTGCAAAAGTAAAAAAACTTTTGCCTGACGAAAACTACCTATATTTTGGCGATACAAAAAATATGCCATACGGAGAAAAAACAGAAGAACAATTAATTGAATTTGCAGATAAGATTTTCAAATTTTTTGAAGGGAAAAATGCAAAAGCTGTTGTTATGGCTTGTAATACAACTTCAGCAATTACATATGAAAAACTAAAAAATAATTACAACTTTAAAATTTATCCAATAATTCAATCAGTATGTTCTACACTTGCAAAATTAGACAACGTACAAAAATTAGGAGTAATAGCAACCCCTGCAACAATAAACTCTCATGCATATTCAAAAGAAATAAAAAAATATAATGAAAATATGGAAGTTTTCGAATTAGCTGCTCCAAATTGGGTAAGAATTGTAGAAGAACATAGGATTAATCAACCTCAAAGTATCTTACAGGTGCAAGAAATTTTAGATGTTATGAAAGAGTTTAATCCTGATAAAATTGTGCTTGCCTGCACTCATTACCCTTATTTGACAGGAATACTAAAAAAATTCATGCCAGAAGATAAATTTATTGACCCTGCATTATATTTTGCTCAAAATATAAAACAAGACTTAGAAAAAAATAATTTACTAAATAATAAATTTGAATATGAAGAGTTTTACGTAAGCTCAAACCCTGAAAACTTCAAAACAGCATCTGAATTATTTTATAAATTAAAACAATTACCAAAATTAAAAACGGTCTAAGTTTTAACTCAGACCGTTTTTTATTACAAGTTAATGCATTAATTAATATAAGTTACATCACTCATAGTTCCATTTGGCTCTCGAAATATTTTAGCTGCGATTTCTCCTTGTTTATTATAAAGATAATCAATGTAATAATCTACTGAACCATCAGAATTTCGTTGTATTTCACTAGTCATATTACCATTTGCATCAAGTTTATATTCTATATAATAGTACACGGAATTATCGGGATTACGATCAACATATAGTATTTCTCTACCATTTTTATCATATTGAAAATCTATATATCCGTTTTCATCATATGAATAAGAAGTTCCATCTGGATTTAAGACTGTTTGATTTGCATATTTTTTATGAGGAAGGACTAAATTCATACCATATTTTAATACAGGTTTAGATAAATCTGGTCCTTTTTCAGGAATTTCTAATTTTTCATCTTTTGGTTCAACTTTAGGTTCTTGTACAGGTTGAGTTACTCCATCTTTGACAACCCCATTTCTAGGATTAAATCTTGTTTTTGGATCAGGAATTCCCGGCAATGAACTATCTATTGGGTGGTTAGTTCTAGGTGCAGGAGTTTCTGTTTTTGGAGTTGGAGCTTCAGGTTTTGCTTCTTCTTTACCTGCGGGAGCTTTACCATACTGTGCTTTAAGGTCTTTTGGTAAATCTAATCTGTCCCATTTTGCATCAGCTTTTAATTTTCCAGCTTTATCAAATAAACTTGGATTATACTTAATCAAATCAGATTTTAATTTATCTGCATCGACATCAGCTGCTTTAATATTTCTTGCATCCAACAATGCCTTTAATGCAGTATCAGCATCTTTAGCCTCCAAAATTCCTGAAGAATTTCTAAAACTTGTAGGAACTCTGCCCCAATCGTCAGGGACATGAACTTTTGGTGTTACTTTTGCTTTTGGAGGATTTGACTCTTTTCTTTTTGCAATAACATCTTCTGGATTAAGTTTTACAATTTCTTCTCTTGAGACAAATTTACCGTCTTTATAAGTTACTCTTGTTTGAGTACCATCTGGATTAGTAGTCACAATTTCTGAAGGAGTTTTACTTAAACCATCATACTTGTATTCTTCTATAGTCATTGCATCTGAGCCATTTGGCTTAACAAACTGTTTCATAGGTCTTTCATATTCATCATATGCAACCTCTGTCTTTTGACCATTCGCTATAGACACTGAACGGATTCTTTTGCCTTCATTATTATATTCAATATCAGTTGTCTTTTTATTTCCGTTTACATTATGCTCAATTGTAACCGGTTTATTTTGATCTCCATTTAAAAATGTCATCTTGACTTCTTCAAATTTTCCATCATCACCATATGTTCTCTCGCTGCAACTATATAAAGTTCCATCTTTATTATATTCATTCATTGAACTTGAAACTTTTGTCATCGTTCCATCTTCATTCTTTTTCTGAACAAGTTGAGCCAATATTTGTTTATTTTCACCATAGTAATTTTTAATATATTGTTCAGAATCCTCATAAACTGAACTAACTAAAACATTATTTTTAGTATAATATTCAGTTTCATTTTCGCTTGTTTTCACAGGATAAAAATTTTCATCTTGCAAATCAGTTAAAGCAATTTCATCCATAGCTTTTATGGCTTTTTTTAGATCTTTTCTAGAGACATCTTCTCCAAAAAGAGCTTTTGCTTCTTTCTTAGATAATTTTCCATTATCATTTTTATCATATGCTTCTTTCAATTTTTCAATATCTGTTGAATAAACATATGAGTTTTCGTTAAGTCCTGCTTGTTTAAAATAATCAAACAATAATTGATTTTTCTCTTTTAAATCAGACAACTTAATCCCTTTTGTACTAAATTGTTGATTTCCTAAAGGACCTACACCATTTGTTGCATCAACCATCTTTACCGCCTTTCTTTATTTACACACATAAATAGTCGATAGTGCAAATATCGGAAATTGCGATAATAATCTTTAATAATTTATAAAAAATTGTTAACAATTATTAATAATATAAGCTAAACAAGCATCATAGTCAGGGATTTCAATAATTGAATTATTTATTTTATCTAATGTTATGTTAATAGCTGTTACATTTTCTTTAACAGCAAAAACTTTTATACCTCTTTTTACAGCTTCGAATACCGGAGTAGAACCTAAAGCATCATAAGGCATTACAAGATAATCAAGTTCAGAAATCGAAATCCCGTCATTTTGCGATAATAAAGGTGCATTATCCAAACCTAAAAGAATACAAGGTAAAAAAGTCGGAGTAATATATTCCGATGCAGCCCGCCCATCTACGATGTCTGACGAAATACTATAATCGACAAAGGCAGGAGAATGAGCACAAGGGACTTTTAAATTTTTAGAAATATAATGCGACAATATAGCCTCTACTCCACCTACAGGATCTGTTCCAATACCATTTGCATAATCAGGATTATCATCTTCCGGTTCATCAAAAAGACAAACTATAGCAATTGCATTGCATCCTCTATTTATAAGTTCTTGAGAAGCTTCAAGTAATGTTTCAATATTTTTCACACTTCCTGTAGAAATCCCACTATCTTCTAATGCAAAATCAACTCCTACTTCTTCTTTAGTAATAATATAATCTGAAACATTCACACCATACACGCATTTCACTGCATTAATTGTATTTATGTGAATATTTAAAACATCTTGAGGTATCGCTTTATCAAAGACAACACCTATTCTATTCTTTTGAGAAGGTATTAATTTTATATTCCCTTTAAAAAATTCATCAAGAGAATACCCTTCTACATAAAACATATTGCGATTAATTCCTGAAAAGCAACCTGCATTTACAACATTTGGATTTACTATAAGTTTTGATATTTCAGAAAATTTAACAGCATATTGACTTGCATCACCGGCATATCCGCCAATAGATGCACCAATACCTGTTGGTACTATAAAAGCTCCGAGTTTTTCACCATTTTTTAACATAATCTTATAATACAACAAAAAAGCAGCTTTAAAGCTGCTTTTTCGAATTTATTATTTAATTGTGCTACGTTATTGTTGTACACCTCCATATGAAAAATCACTTTTAATATTAGTTTGTAATAATTTAGTCCAAGTTGATTCAAATGTACTGATTTCATTTAACTGAGTTTCTAAATTATTTTTTTCTAATTCTAACTCTTGTTCCCAAGAATTTAAGTTAGCCAATTCTAATTCATGTTCTTGTTCCAATTGTTCTGTCAACAATTCATAAGTTTCCGGATCATCTTCATAATAATTATAATAGACGTTATCCATTTGATCATTATATTTAGCTTGGCTTTCTGCAGTTTGTTTTGATGCACTCAAAGTATTCATCATATTTGTGGACAACTTATCATTTATCAAAGCTTTCTGTTTTGTGTACATTAACAATGTTTCATGAATATTTGAAATTGCCATCTCTCTCGTCCTCTTTTTTTACTTTTCTTACATATATAAACAATTTAGAAAGTATATGATTTCAAGATTAAGACTTTTCTTTACAATTGTTAACATTATTAATTAATGCTTTAATAGGATTGATTTTATTTTTGTAATATAATAAATATATATTATATAGGAGAGAAAAATGGATCAAGAAACTTATATGAAAATAATGGGCTATGTCCCAACAGTAATCGAAGCATCATCAAGAGGAGAAAGATCTTTTGATATATTCTCAAGATTATTGAGAGAAAGAATTATTTTTCTTGGCACAGAAATTGACGATGATGTCGCAAATTCTGTTGTCGCACAATTACTATTGTTAGATAGTGAAAATTCTGAAAAAGATATTATGTTATATATCAACAGTCCTGGTGGTGTAATTACTGCAGGTATGGCAATTTATGATACTATGCAATTAATCAAATCTGATGTATCAACAATTTGCCTTGGTGATGCAGCATCAATGGGAGCATTTTTGCTATGTTCTGGAACAAAAGGCAAAAGAATGGCATTACCAAATGCCAGAGTAATGATTCACCAACCACTAGGTGGGGCAAAAGGTCAAGCTACAGATATTGAAATCGAAGCTAAAGAAATTTTGAGAATGAAAGATATGTTAATAGGTATTATTGCAGAAAATTCAGGTCAACCTATTGAAAAAGTTAAAGAAGACTGCGAAAGAGACCACTTCTTAACTGCTCAACAAGCTTTAGAATACGGACTTATAGATAAAGTCATCACTAAAGAAAACAGATAATCGTAACATAACTTAACAAACATATCAAAAACATGCAATTCCAAGGAGTTGCATGTTTTTATATTCATGTAAGGTTAAAAAAGGTTAGTTATAAATTAAAAGGTAGGAGAAACGACAATGGGTCTATTAATTTTCGCATACCGAAAATTAGACATTATACGTCAAAAGAACGACATCCAATATCGTTTAATGAATTTGACCAGAAAGCTATCTGACTTGCAACAATATGCATCCAATATAGCTGATGGTTCCGTATCAATGAGCGATATGATGAACACTCCAAGTTCAATGTTTGGTCGTCAAATGATGTATATGCAATATGCTCATAATGGAGCATTATTCGGTGCGCAACAAAAATATGGAATGATGCAACCAATGATTGCAGCACAAATGCAACAAATGCAAGATCCTAATATGCAGGCTATGTATCAACAATGGATCTTTAAAAATCTTTATAATCAAGAACGTGAAAGAATGGGAAAACAAGAAGCTAAACTTCTTAATGAACAAGAAAAACAAATTCAACAAGAAAAAGCTAAACTTGAAACTCAATTAAAAATGTTAGAACAAGAATATGATTCTTGTAAACAAGCTGAAGATGCCGGAATTAAAGCAATGAAACCTGAATATACAGCTTAAAAAATAAACATCTAATAAACTCATAAATCCTATCCTTAACTAACCTGTAAGGAGTTCACTTAATAGTGGGCTCCTTTTTAACTTCTTATAAAGATATCACTATATCTATTTTTCTATCAAATTTTTCAATCGGTAATTCTTCTACAAACAAATCTTTTGGTATTACTACAAGAGTTCTAATCGATTGGTATTCTTCTAAAAATCTATCATAAAATCCGCCGCCATAACCTAAACGATTTCCATATTTATCAACCATTAAAGCAGGAACAATAATCAAATCCAAGATATTTGCATCTACAGGATTAGTACAAGGTTCTTTTACGTTAAAACAAGCAGATTTTTCTAACTTATCACCTTTTTTAAAAGGACAGATAAAAAGTTTTTGCCCGCAAACCTTCGGCAAATAAAACTTTTTATCATCATCTAATAAATCCAATAAATTTATTTCATAACGCATCGGATAAAAAATTAAAACATTTTTCGCAGATTTATATATATCTGTTCCTTTAATTTTACAAACAGCTAAAGAACTGATGTTTGAAATATCAAGACTTTTCCTAATACTTTTAGCCTTAATCCGTAAGTCAATTTTACTATCCATGTTTTTAATATATAATAAATACAAATGATGGACAAATGTGAAAATAATAATTTAATAAATCCCAACTGGGCAAAACACGGCTACATACAGGTCTATACAGGTGACGGGAAAGGAAAAACCACAGCATCTTTAGGTCTTGCAATGAGAGCACTCGGTCGTTGTTGGAAAGTTTTAATAATTATGTTCACAAAAGGTGGAGATGACTATGGGGAACTAAATTCATTTAGGAATCTATCCCCTGAAATATCTCAAAATTTAACAATTGTACAAGCAGGTCTTGATAGAATTGTATATTCAACTAACAAAACTAAATCAGATGCAGATGAAATAAAAAAAGGTTGGGAATTAGCTAAAAAAGCAATCAAAAATGATGAATATAATTTGATAATCCTTGATGAAGCAAATATTGCAATTGATTTAGGATTAATAGATTTAGATGAAATGCTTGAAACACTCAAAAATAAACCAGAAGAAATGGAAATAGTCTTAACTGGTAGAAACGCAAGGCAGGAAATAATAGATATTGCCCACCTTGTCTCTGAAATAAAACCTATAAAACATTATTGGGATACCGGCATTGCCGCTAGAAAGGGCATTGAATATTAGAAATAATACTTTTGACTACAATATTTTTGATTTCCATTTACACACTTTAAATAGTCCATATTTCCCATTTGGATAACCCAAGCACCACAGCCTGATCCATTATACCAATTAGATGCAGTCGTTACAGGATTACAAGTAGATTGCCTTCCTTGAGTTCCTGCACCACCCCTTGGAATAATTTTATCTTTTGTAGCATGAAATGTAAAAGTATCAACTCCCCACCTATTAGGTGGCTTATCCCCATTTATATCAACATCAAATTGAAAACAATAATTTAAATTTGAACAAGTAAGAGCATCTTTAATTCCAACCTGTGCTTCTATACCAACAACAGTACCATCATTAATGACAAATGATGATAAGTCTACCATCGAATTTACATTAGAATTAAGTAAATCTTTTCTAACACCTGTGGCAAAACACCCCTTTCCCAAAGATTTACAAACTTTTGCATTCTTAATATACTTTGAAAACATTACAACAATATCATCAAAACTCTCAACATCCCAAGTTGTAGGATCTCCATAATCATTCAATACCCCAATATATGCATTCGATAATGTTGAATAAGCTTTTTTCAACCTTTCAACAGCAACCTTCTCTCTATAATTCGCAACTAAAGTAGGAATTGTAAGTGCTGCGACAACACCGATTATTCCTAAAGTTATTAATACCTCTGCCAGTGTAAAACCCAAGCGTGCCGCTTGACCCGACACAAATTTTTTAAATACTCCTCCTCGAAAACTTTGTGGTAGAAGCTCTAAATCGCCCCCCCCCCGAAAAGGGTACTCGTAGATAATTTTGCACAAAAATCTTTACACTGACAAGATTTTTGTGTCTGGTCTGATAAAAATCTTTTCATACGCTGCTCCTTTTTCATCTCAATATTAATTATAACAAATTATTGAAAACTTTTCAATTCTACGCACTTCTGCGCATCAAATCAGATAATTTCACTTCCTTCTGGATTTTTGAAACTTTTTTAACCTTTTTTTTATCTATTGATTTTTCATCTTTAAATTGTGACAAGCCAATTTTTACTTTCGAATTTTCATCACTTATCATAAAAATATCTTTAAAAAATGATATAAGTTCTTTCATAGTATTCTCCTTTTCTTTCCAGTTTGAAATTGCGCGCCGCGCAATTTCCTACAAACAGCATAGCACAAAAAATGGATATAGAAAAGGCAATATGCACAATGTTAACGGATATTTAACGGAACACATGGTCATAATATACAAACTCT
>CAJMDF010000044.1 GCA_905212085.1 uncultured Clostridium sp. | reverse complement strand
GACGGGCTAGAATACAAAAATAATAAATGGATAAATGAATGTACTAAATCATATTATCCACACGACAATATACTAAAATTAGATGAATTCAAAAAAAGATACAAAAAAAGAATTATAAATTTTCAAAATACATTGAATTCTAACAAGAAAATATATTTTGTATATTCAAATTTTGATAAAAAATTATTAAAACAAGATATACTTGAACTTTTTAATGTGCTACAAACAAAAACAAATAATTTTAAATTAATTATAATTTCTAATTATCAACTTGAAAATATCAATAATGAAAATATTATACAAATTACAGAAAATTTTAAAATCCAGCACAATAATTGGGTTGAACTTATGATTAATGAATATAAAAATCAAAACAATAATTACACAAAATTTGCAGAAAACATCTATAAAAAGATAATCAACTACTTAACTTGCTAAACAGTTATTTTTGTCATAAAATTTTCTCATAGACACTTTCAGTCTGACATTTCAGACAAAGTCACATCATAACTAAGGAGAAAGTATGAACGAGCTTCTAAAAAAATCAGCTACAGAGCAATCAAAAGCTCTTAAAAATAAAGAAATTTCTGCTGTAGAATTGGCAAATGCAGCTTTTGAAAGAATCAATAACCTTGATGAAAAACTTGGTGCTTTCAATTCTTTAACAAAAGAAATTGCACTTGATACAGCTAAAAAAGTTGACGAAAAAATTGCAAAAGGAGAAGAATTACCACTTCTTGCAGGTGTTCCTCTTGCCCTAAAAGATAATATGAATTTGAAAGGTTCAAAAACAACAGCTTCTTCAAAAATTTTGGAAAACTTTGTATCACCTTTCAACGCTACAGTTACAGAAAAATTATTAACAAACTTAGTACCAATCGTTGGTAAAGCTAACTTAGATGAATTTGCGATGGGTTCTTCAAATGAAAACTCAGCATTCAAAAAAGTTCATAACCCTTGGAATTTGAATAAAGTTCCAGGCGGATCATCAGGCGGATCAGCTGCATCCGTTGCATCTTGTGAAGCAACTTTAGCACTAGGTTCAGATACAGGCGGATCAATCAGATTACCGGCATCTTTCTGCGGTATCGTAGGGATGAAACCGACATATGGACGTGTTTCAAGATACGGTCTAATCGCATTTGCATCTTCTTTAGACCAAATCGGACCTTTTGCCAGAACTGTTGAAGACGCTGCAAACTTGCTTGAAGTTATTTCAGGTCATGACCCTAAAGATTCTACATCTTTGAACTTACCTGTAGAACATTATGCAGCTAACTTAAACAACGACATCAAAGGTTTGAAAGTCGGTGTAATAAAAGAACTTATGACAGAAGGCTTGTCAGAAGATGTCGCAAAAGCTATGGAAAAAGCTATTGATGATTACAAAAAACTAGGCTGTGAAATTGTTGAAATTTCATTACCTAAACTAAAATATTCAATAGGTATTTATTACATCTTGGCAACAGCCGAATGTTCTTCAAACTTAGCACGTTTTGACGGCGTAAAATACGGTTACAGAACTCCTGATGCTAAAAACTTATTAGAAATGTATACAAAAACTCGTGCAGAAGGTTTCGGTCCGGAAGTTAAACGTCGTATAATGCTTGGAACTTACGCACTATCTTCAGGTTACTACGATGCATACTACAAAAAAGCTCAACAAATGAGAGCACTAGTTACTCAAGATTTTGAAGAAGCATTCAAGAAAGTTGATATTTTAATATCTCCAACTTGTCCAAACACAGCATTTGATTTAGGTGCTAAAGCATCAGATCCGTTGGCAATGTATTTGACAGATATTGCAACAATTTCTGCAAACTTGGCAGGTATTCCTGGATTAAGCGTTCCTGCAGGATTTGATCGTGACGGTATGCCAATCGGTCTGCAAATCTTAGCTCCACAATTACAAGAAAGCAGATTGTTCAATGCTGCTCACAAATTTGAAAGAGCTAATGATTACTATTTAAAATTAGCTAATATATAATTCTAGCAAAATAAAATACAAAAAAAGACGGTTCTTTTAAGGGGATCGTCTTTTTTTATGTAAAATTCAAATTAAATCTTTTAAATCAGAAATAAACTTCTCTGTATAAACAGATAATTTTGAATTTTCTTCTACAATAGTATTCAAAATAAGAGCAAGTTTAAAAACTAAATCTTCATCTTCATCATCATAATCACAATATTTAAAAGCAATTTCTATCCAATTTCTTTCTTGATTAATCATATCAGAAATATTATTTATTCTATTTAAAATCTCTAATTGTTTCTCGTTGTATTTATTCATATTTTTCCTGTTTTTCATAGAAATTTCTATTTAATAATAGAAATATAGTATCAAATTCATAGACTTTTGTCAAATTTTGTAGAAAAAGATAAACTAATAATATGAGTATAAGAGAAGATATTAAAATGCTACTTGCGCAAAAAGCAATTACAATGACTAAACTTGCAGAATTATTAACTGAAAAGGGAAAGAAAACTTCTGTAAAAAGTCTATCTAATAAACTTGCAAAGAAGACTATAAAATTTGAAGAAGTCAGAGAAATATTGGATATAATAGGATTTAAAATTGAATATAAAGAAAAATAATATAAATTAAAAACATTTACTAATAACAAAAACGACCTCTCATAAAAGAGGTCGTTTTTAAAAGATTATGACTTTTAATCATTATTCTTTAGTATATTCAGCATCTATTACATCATCGTCGCCGCCATCTTTTTTATTTTCATTTGAAGATGCGTTTTCAGAATTTGCAGTAGATTGTTCTTCTTTTTGAACTGCTTCATAAGCTTTTTGAGAAATACTAAACATAGTTTGTTGTAATTCTTCTGACAATTTTTTCAATTCATCAGTAGGTTTGTTTTCATCTAAAGCTTTTTGAAGAGCTGCTTTTTGTTCATCTAATTTAGCTTTGTCAGCTGAATCAATTTTGCCTTCGAAATCTTTTACAATTCTGTCAGCAGAACCGATTAAACTTGTAGCATTGTTTTTAATTTCAGCTTCTTCTTTTTTCTTCTTATCTTCAGCAGCGTTAGCTTCAGCTTCTTTAACCATTTTATCAATATCAGCTTCTGAAAGGTTAGAAGAATTTGTAATTGTAATTTTTTGTTCTTTATTTGTAGCTTTATCTTTAGCTGAAACGTTTACAATACCGTTAGCATCAATATCGAATGTAACTTCGATTTGAGGCAATCCTCTCATTGCTGGTGGGATACCGTCAAGTCTGAACATACCTAAAGATTTGTTATCTTTAGCCATTGGTCTTTCACCTTGCAATACGTGGATATCTACAGCTGTTTGGTTGTTTTCAGCAGTTGAGAATACTTGAGATTTAGAAACAGGGATTGTAGTGTTTCTTGGAACTAGAGGAGTCATAACTCCACCTAAAGTTTCAATACCAAGTGTCAACGGAGTTACATCCAAAAGTACGATATCTTTAACTTCACCTGCTAATACACCTGCTTGAATTGCAGCACCAACTGCAACAACTTCATCAGGGTTTACAGATTGGTTAGGTTCTTTACCTGTATATTCTTTTACTAATTGTTGAACTGCAGGGATACGAGTTGAACCACCTACAAGAACTACTTCATTAATATCATTTTTTGTAATTCCTGCATCTTTCAATGCGTTTTCAACCGGAGTTTTACATCTATTCAACAAGTCACGGCATAAATCTTCAAATTTAGCTCTTGTTAAATTTAAGTCTAAGTGTTTTGGACCGTTAGCATCAGCTGTGATAAAAGGTAAGCTGATATTTGTTTCCATAACTGATGACAATTCACATTTAGCTTTTTCTGCAGCTTCTTTAACACGTTGCATAGCTTGTTTGTCACCACGAAGATCAATACCTTCTTGTTTCTTGAATTCATCACAAATCCAATCCATAACTTTTTGGTCAAAGTCATCGCCACCTAAGTGAGTATCACCTGATGTTGAAAGAACTTCATGAACACCATCACCGATTTCAAGGATTGATACATCGAATGTACCACCACCTAAGTCGAATACTAAAACTTTTTCTGATTTTTCTTTTTCAAGACCGTAAGCCAAAGCAGCAGCTGTAGGTTCGTTTACGATACGTAGAACATCCAAACCTGCAATTCTGCCTGCATCTTTAGTAGCTTGTCTTTGAGCATCGTTAAAGTAAGCAGGAACTGTTATTACTGCTGATGTAACTTTTTCTCCCAAGTAATTAGAAGCATCATCAGCCAATTTTCTCAAAATCATAGCTGAAATTTCTTGAGGAGTATAGTCTTTACCATCAATATTTACTTTGTAATCTTCGCCCATGTGTCTTTTGATAGAAGCGATAGTTTTATCAGGGTTCAAAATAGCTTGACGTTTTGCTAACTGACCTACTAATTTTTCTCCTGTTTTAGAAAAACCAACAATTGAAGGAGTTGTACGAGAACCTTCTGCGTTGGCAATAACTGTAGGTTTACCACCTTCCATGACTGCTACAACAGAGTTTGTTGTACCCAAGTCAATACCAATTGTCTTTGCCATAATTAATTATCTCCTTTACTAATAATTACATCCTTTTAATTATATTTATGTTATAACATCGTTTTTTATAATTCCTTAAAAAATAAACAAAAAATTAATATTTCTAACATACAAAAAGGCGGGTGACCGGCCCGCCTTTCATCCAGCTATTCCAAAACATCCCCGCCGGGTTCTGCACTAGGCAAACAAACCCCAAATTGACAATTAGAATTGTAATCATTTGTAGGAGTCTGGACAGGATTAGCAGGTTCTGTATTAATTAAAGCATCACGATAAGGAACTACATATTTCGGTTGAAATGCATCAGCTCTTTGTAAATCATTCAAATTATTAGGGATATATTTTTGCTGTAATGGTTTTGAATCCCAATTTGATGTCGCTGTGCAAGCCCTGCCTGTTATACTGCATACTGCAAATACAGGTAATGAGATTCCAACTAGTGCTATTAATAGTATATATTTTTTCATATTTTCCAGCCTTTCAAAATATTCTACATCTTTAGCTTAGACGATAATGTGATATTTTTCATTGCCGGAAAGTAGCAAAAAATATTTTGGTATAATTGAACAAAATAATAGGAAATTTTTAAAGGCGTAATAACCCTTTTGATTTTTTTGCCGTTTTTTCTAAAACCTCACTAAAAGGTATAATAGGTTCCATCTTATAACCGCAATCATCAGACAAAGCTCCTCCCATAGAAAATAATTCCTCTTGAGGATACCTTCTGCATATCCCAGGGCGAGTTTTGTGTATTTTACATTTATGAGTTTCAGGATCAAGATTTTGACATTCAAAAATTAGTCCTATATCATCTTTTCCGATAACTTTTAAATACGAGTAAAACCGATGCAAATATTGAAGTTTTTCAAACTCTTTTTCATCTTGCACAACATGCTTATAATGCTTTACATAAATTTGAGTGCAACATTTTCCGCATGCCTTGCATTTCCCTGTCCTATAATATTTCCTTTTGAGGACTTTTGATAAAAAGAATTTTTTTAACTTTTCGAACATACAAACATCATAACATAAAGTTTTGTAAACTTTTAATTAACTAATGGCAAATCTTAATCTTCAGGAGAATTATAAAAAATGTAAAAGCCGAAAACATTATAATAACTATAACATAACCAAAATAACCAACCTTGACCTCTAAAATAAAAGAGGTCTTTTTCTTATGTATAAATATTTTTCAGAAAAAAATGATAATAATTCCTACTTTACAAATTTAAAATTATAGTGTATGATAAAACATGTAAAAAGAGGCTAAATTTTTTATATTAAGAAAGGTGGTAAAAATGGCTAAATTTGTATGTACAGTATGTGGTTGGTCAACAGAAGCAGACAAAGCTCCTGAAAGATGCCCATTATGCGGAGCAACTACATTCAAAGAAATAAATACAGCAGAAGGTAAAGTATACGCTTGCGAACACAAAGTAGGCGACGGAAAAGTTGAAGATAAAGAAGTAATGGAAGGGTTAAGAGCTCACTTCAACGGTGAATGCACAGAAGTTGGTATGTACCTCGCAATGTCAAGAGTTGCTGAAAGAGAAGGATACCCTGAAGTTGCAGAAGCTTACAAAAGATATGCTTTTGAAGAAGCTGAACACGCTGCAAAATTCGCTGAATTATTAGGCGAAGTAGTTACAGATTCTACAAAGAAAAACCTTGAAATGAGAGCTGAAGCTGAACAAGGTGCTTGCGAAGGCAAACTTGCTATTGCTGCTCGTGCTAAACAATTAGGTTACGACGCTATCCATGACACAGTTCATGAAATGGCTAAAGATGAAGCTCGTCATGGAAGAGCTTTTGACGGTCTTTTGAAAAGATATTTTTCATAATCAATTGATGTCATAATCTTAAAAAGAGGTGATTATAAATCACCTCTTTTTTTTAATTTTCTTTTTGCTTATCTAATTTTTTAACAATAAGCACTTTATCTTTTACCTCAATATCAACATCGTGTAATACCGGATTAATTCCCATCTCCTCAAGATAAAGTTTCGGGATTATTACACCGTAACTACCACCGATTGGTCTTAAAGATTTTCTTACCATAAATTCTCCTGTTATAACATTATTATAATTTTATGGTAACATAATTAGTTGACAAATTATTACTATTTTATTACCATAAAATAGTAATATGCAAACAGAGAAAAAATACTTTGAAAAATTAAATATTATATCCGAGCATGCAACAAAACTAAGCAGTTATCTGCAGGTACTGAAAGTTTATGCAGAATGTGAAATGAGCGAAAATAGTCAAATTGGCAATATATACGAAATCCTTGAACTTTCGCTCAAGGAAATCGATAAAATCACGGAATATTGCTAATAAATTTATCTTCTGTCTAATTCAATATTGTTTTCATAAAGAAGTTGTTTTCTTTTCAGCTTATACAAATCATTTTTTTGTTCTTCTGATTTTTTTAATTCAGCATAACAAGTCGCTTTTGATGCATCTTCTGTCAAAGCATTACAGCTTTTCAAATAACTTTCAAAACTTGCTCTGCGTTCAGCCCAATAATTCTTTTTTAAACGTTCTGATTTGACGAATGTAAATAAATTAAAAATATCATTACGATTTGTGTATACAGCATTTTCATAACCTGTTTCACAAAAATCAGACCATTTCGGAGGCAAAACAAGAGGTTTTACATCCTCTGCAACTGACTGAACAGAGGGCTTAATATCTTCAGCAGGCAAAGGAGCTGTGTTATCCAAAGCTTCCACATCATCTTCTGATTTAACAGGAACTGCTGTAAAAATAATAAGTAATCCTAAAATTAACAATAATTTTTGTTTCATGATATCTCCAAATTAGGCGTTTATAAATTCTTTTACTTCTTTACGTTTAACTTTTCTTGTTGTAGTCCTCGGCAGAGGATCTTTTCTTACTATTATATTAATCGGACGTTTGTACGCTGTCAACTGCAAAGATAATTTTTTAACTTCACTTTTAACGAGTTTGTCAACTATATCCCATTCATATTTTTCACAAATATCAGAAGCAGGTACAATTACAGCTGTAATTTCTTCTGTACCATCCTTTACCCCAAAAGTTCTTGAAGTTCCCAGTACACACACCTCAGAGAAATAGGAACTTTTTTCCAACACTGCTTCAACTTCCTCAGGAAATACTTTTTTACCTCCTGATAATACAATCATATTTTTAATTCTTCCTGTAATATAAATATGTCCGTCTTTACTTATTTTTGCAATATCACCTGTATGCAACCAGCCATTTTCGTCTATAACTTCTGATGTCATTTCAGGCTGATTATGATACCCCTTCATAACAGATGGCCCTTTTAGCATCAATTCATTTGTTTCTTCATCAATTTTTGCTTCCAAACTTTTCAAAGGTCTGCCAACAGACGCGATATCTCCGCGCTTATCAACATTTACAGATACAACTGGGCTTGCTTCAGATAAGCCATAGCCTTGATAAACTTTTATCCCAATCCTTTCAAAAAATTCTCCTACAGAAATATCTAACGGTGCACCACCTGATATACAACCTGAAAAATGACCGCCAAATTTGTCATGAATTTTCTTAAACATCAATTTTTTTAATCTGTAAGACGGTACAAATTTCGCAAGTTTAAATAACAATTCAAAACCAATTTTTACATATTTCGGAGCATTATTTAATTCTGATTCTATTCCCATTTTCAAAAGTTTCAAAAATGCAGGAACTACAATCATGAACTCAACCTGCTTTTCTCGCATAATACTTAAAACATCTTTAGGTTTTAGACTTGGAGTGTAATAGACCGAAAACCCGAAATTTAAAAAGGTTGAAAAACCAACAGTCATTTCAAAAAGATGATTCATAGGTAAAATTGATAAAATATTTACATGTTCATAAGGCAAAATTTTATCAAGTGCATATTTTAAATCATCTAACTGTGCCAACATATTTTCAAAAGTAATTTCAACACCTTTTGGAGCACCTGTAGTACCTGATGTATAAATTATAAATGCCGTCGATTTAGAGCTTCTAAAACTCCATTTGTAATCATAATTATCCGCTAATTGATAAATACTTTTAGTATCAATATTATAAGATGGCTCATCAACTAAAAGAATCTCTTTCAGTGATGGAATTTCTTCTTTCAAAAATTTTGCCATCTCTAAATTAGCCTTAGAAACAAGAATTACACTTGGCTCACAATCAGACAAAATGGACTTTAACTCATATTTTGTTAATTTAACATCTAAAGGCACTGTGATCATTCCGGAAATTACCGATGCAAAAACACAAGCGCCATATTCAGGCTTAGATTCTGATAATATCGCCAATCTGTCACCTTTTTTTACTTTTAACTCAGTCATCAGGTAATAAGCCAATTTCCTGGATAAAAGTCCTACACCTCGATAAGTAAATTCCTTCCAACCATATTGAGTTTTCATCCCTAATGCCACTTTTTCTGCGTACTTTTCCGTACGTTCATGAAGCAGCATCAACACATTTTTTCTGCTTAATCCCATATAATAAACACCTTTCAACCATATATTTTCAACATAATATTTTATATGTCAAAAGTCAAGTATATTAAGTATTTTTGTATTATAATTTTAATAGTAAAAGTATAAATAGCAGGAATTAAAAAATGAAAAAAGTCTATATAGAAACAATGGGATGTCAAATGAACAAATCAGATACCGAAAGAATGCTCGGTATTCTATCTCATTTTGACTATGAAGAAACAAAAAATCCGCAAGACGCTGATTTGGTAATGGTCAATACATGTTCAATCAGACAATTGAGTGAAGATAAAGCATTCAGCCAATTAGGTGTATGGGGAAAATGGAAACAAGACAGACCTGATTTAAAAATAGGCATCTGCGGTTGTGTTGCACAACAAAAGGGAAGAAAAATTTTTTCAAGAGCACCATATGTTGATTTTGTACTTGGCACTCATCAAATTTATTCATTACCAGATATAATAAAAAGAATTAATGAAGGAGAAAAAGTTTGTGCGTGTGAAGAAACAAACATGCCCACAATCAATGAAGAAGGCTTCCCAATCAATCGTGTAAAATCAACAAATGCGTGGATTAACATAACTGAAGGCTGTAATAATTTCTGCACATACTGTATTGTACCTTACACAAGAGGAAGAGAGCGCTCAAGACTGCCTGAAACTATTATAAAAGAAGTAAAAGACGCTCTTAATGCAGGTTTTAAAGAAATTACATTATTAGGTCAAAACGTTGACAGCTACGGCAAAGATTTTCCGACAAAACAAAAAGAAAGAGAAGATCTTGCAAATTACAGACTTGCAAACCTTTTAAGAGATTTGAATAAAATAGAAGGGAAATTCAGAATCCGTTTTGTAACATCTTATCCAACAGATATTACAGATGAACTTATTAAAACAGCGGTAGAACTAGACAAAGTATGCGAATACTTCCATATCCCGATGCAATCAGGAAGTACTCCTGTACTGAAAGCAATGAACAGAAGATATGATAGAGAAACTTATGCAAAAATCGTTGAAAAAGTTCGCAAAATGGTGCCTGATGTTACAATAACAAGTGACTTCATCGCAGGTTTCCCTGGAGAAACAGAAGAACAATTTGAGGATACACTAACTGCAATTGATGAATTTGAACTTGATTACTGCAACGTAGCAGCATACTCCCCAAGAGAAAAAACAGTTGCAGCAAAATGGACAGATAAATTTATACCTGAAGATGTGAAAGATGAAAGATTTCAACGTTTAAACAAAAAAATTCAAGAGAACTGTCTTAAATCAAACCTTAAATATGTGGGCAGAGAAATGGAAGTCTTAGTTGAAAGTTTTTATGAACACAAAGGCAAAAAAATAAACACAGGGAAAACAAGAAACTTCAAAACTGTCCATATTCCTTGTGATAAAGATTTGACAGGAGAATTTGTAAACGTAAAAATTACAGGCGCAAAAACCTGGTATCTTCAAGGCGAATTAATTTAAGAACATTAAGAACATAAGATGTTATAAAATCCTTATAAAATAGAAGTTTCTACGTGCGTAGCACAAAAAAAATGGCTGAATTATAAAAATTCAGCCTATATTTTTTTGGTGAAAAAATATAAAATTTATGCATCAAAGTCAGTTTTCATGACATTGTGTGCAAAACCTGTTAAGAAACCGACACCTGCACCTGCAACTAAAAACGGGATTGCCGGTCTTTTAATTTTGAGCATTACATGGTATGCAGTCATAAAACGTCTTGTCAAATTTTTAGATGTTTCATTAACTGTTCTAATAATACCTCTAAATTCTTTGCCTGCTAATGATTCCTCACCACCTAAAGCTTTAACTTTTTTAGCAATACTCTTGCTTGCAAAAGCATCTTTATCATTAGAATCTATCATTTTGATAAATACATCTTGCGCTTTTGATTTTGTACCATTAGCTCTAAAATCATCAGCCTTTGCCCTGTTTGTAACTTTACGGCAATAATTCAGCATTGAACGACGACTAATATTATCTTCTTGTTTTTGTATCGGATACAAATATTTTAAAGCATATCCGCCTGCCATTCCTACTGCTGTTGATTTAACAATTGTATTCAATTTTGAATTATCATGTTGTCCTACTGCACTTACTGTCATAGCTAATAAACCTTTACTTAACTAATACACGTAACTAGTATTCCTCCCTCAGTTGAATTTATTAATTCAACTTTCAGAATACATATATGGCAGATTTACACTTAAATATTTTGAACTCTTATCCCGTGAAAACGACATCGCTCAAAACTGAGTAATTAAATCCATGAGGGATGATAACACATAATTATTTTTTTGTCAAGGCTTTGATAAAGTTAAGTAACAACATTACAATAACTATGGCTATAATATACATAAAATAATGTTTTATAGTTGCAGATCCCATAAACAATGACGCCAAAGCCCCAGCTATAATAGCAACTGATGTCAAAATCATCACAGTTTTCTTTTGAGAAAAACCTGCATGCAACAATTTATGATGAATATGTTCAGCATCAGCTACAAAGGGAGACTTTCCTTTTGCAATTCTTCTTAAAGATGAAAATGTAATATCCATAATAGGGACAGCTAACACTAAGAACGGCAACAATATCGCAAGAGTTGCTGCTTTCATTACTCCAGTAATTGATATTGTCGCAAGTAAAAATCCTGAAAATAATGCTCCGCTATCTCCCATAAAGATTTTTGCAGGGTTAAAGTTATAAGTTAAAAATGCTAACATTGAACCTGCTAATATAAATCCTATCAATGCACTAATAGGATTTGGAGGAGTCATAGCAACTGCAATAATAGCTAAAGTGACAGCATTCACAGTAACCACAGAACCTGCAAGACCGTCTACTCCGTCAATAAAATTCAAAGCATTAGAAATTCCGACTATCCATAACAAAGTTATCGGATAAGAAAATATTCCCAAATGCCCGATAAACGGAACATTATTAATTTGCACACCAAGCAAATAAACTAATGTAGCTATAGAAATTTGTAAAAATAATTTGAATTTTGCATCAAGATTATAAATATCATCGACAAGTCCTAATAAAAACATCAAGGAACCGCCGAGCAATATACCTGAAAGTAAATTTCCTGAAGGATAATAACTCATGAACACAAGACATAAAAATGTCAACATTGTGCTTGCCCAAATTGCCACCCCGCCTATACGCGATATTGGTTTTGTGTGAATTTTTCTTTCGTTTGGAACATCCACAAGTCCTTCTTTTTTAGAAAAACTTATTACTAATGGCACCAAACATACTCCAATTAAATAAGCTATTACTGTTCCGATTATATGTGCATGTGTTAATTTGATTAACATAAATTATCCCTTTTAATTATTATATATCGGGTATTTCTTACAAAGTTTTAAAGAACGTTCTCTTAAATTTTGCAAGCCCAATTCATTATCTGATGAAAATATTGCAGATGCAATAATTTTTGCAACTTCTGTCATATCTTCTTCTTTAAACCCTCTTGTGGTTACTGCAGGAACACCTAATCTTATCCCGCTTGTAACAAAAGGACTTTGAGGATCATTAGGTACTGTATTTTTATTAGCTGTAATTCCAACTCGTTCTAAGACATTTGCCATGTCTTTTCCTGTTTTACCTGTCTTTCTCAAATCCAAAGTCATCAAATGATTTTCAGTCATTCCGCCTACAATATCCATGCCTTCATCCATAAGACCTTGTGCTAAAGCTTTAGCATTTTTTAATATCTGTTCAGCATAAGTCTTAAATTCAGGTTTGGAAGCTTCCAATAAAGCAACTGCTTTCCCTGCAATAATATGTTCCAAAGGTCCGCCCTGCAATCCTGGGAATACAGCTTTATCAATAATTTGAGCGAATTCTTCATCACACATAGTAATCCCGCCTCTTGGACCTCTCAAAGATTTATGGGTAGTTGTAGTTACAAATTGAGCATAACCCGCAGGTGACGGATGAAGCCCTGCTGCGACCAAACCTGCGATATGAGCAATATCTGCAAGTAAATATGCGCCAACTTCATCTGCAATTTCTCTAAACTTTTTGAAATCAATAATTTTTGAATAATTACTTGCACCACAAATAATTAATTTAGGCTTATGTTCATGAGCCATTTTACGAACATTGTCATAATCAATATTACCGTTCTCATCAACTCCGTAGCTTTTTACATCAAAGTACAAACCTGAAAAATTAACAGGAGATCCATGCGATAAGTGACCACCGTTTGACAAATCCATGCCTAATACTTTATCACCGGGTTTTAACACTGCCATAAACACAGCCATATTTGCTTGTGCACCACTGTGAGGCTGAACATTTGCATGATCCATATGGAAAAGTTCACATGCTCTTTTTTGAGCTGTTTCTTCGATAACGTCAACATTATCACAACCGTTATAAAAACGTTTATGAGGTTTGCCCTCTGCATATTTATTTGTCAAAACACTTCCGCAAGCCTCCATTACAGCTTCGGATGTAATATTTTCACTTGCAATTAACTCAATAGTGTTCTGTTGTCTTTCAAATTCTTTTTCAATTTGTTCTGCAACTAATGGATCAACTTTTTTTATATGTTCTAAATTCATGTTTTTTACCCTCCCCAGCATGCTTTGATGAAGCTTTTAATAACGATAATACTCTATTTATCTCACTTTCACCTTACACATTACCCTAAGACTATAATGCAATTATATGTGAAAATTAAAAAACTTACAACTTATTAAGCATATTTCTGACATAATTAAAATATTCGTTATTATTATATTTTTCTATTGTTTTATTCAACTCTTCTTTTGTCACAAAATTCATCCTATAAGCGACCTCTTCAAGACAAGCTATCTTAATCCCCTGATTTTCTTCAACAGTTTGAACAAATTGACTAGCCTGCAAAAGAGAATGATGAGTTCCTGTATCAAGCCATGCAAAACCGCGGCCCAACAATTCAACATTCAAGTTTCCGTTTTCAAGATAGATTTTATTCAAATCGGTAATTTCTAATTCTCCACGAGCAGATGGAGATAAAGTTTTTGCATACTCTACAACTTTGTTATCATAGAAATAAAGCCCCGTCACAGCATAATTAGACTTTGGAGTTTGCGGTTTTTCCTCAATAGATAAAACACGCAATTTTGCTTCCCTTGTCAAAGGTAGGTGCCCAGAATCTGCGGTTGTTGGATTTTCAAATTCAACAACTCCGAATCTTTGAGGATCCTTCACCGGATAACCAAACACTGTTGCTCCGCCATTATTTGTAACCTCAGATACAACTCGCTTTAATTTTCCTGAAAATCCTCCGCCATAAAAGATATTATCACCCAAAATTAAAGCAACACAATCATCACCAATAAATTCTTCCCCGAGAATAAAAGCTTGAGCAAGTCCATCAGGTGAGGGCTGTTCTTTGTATGAAAATTTGACTCCGAATTGACTGCCGTCACCTAAAAGTCTTTTAAAATTAGGTAAATCAACAGGGGTTGAAATAATCAGAATATCTTTAATACCTGCAAGCATTAAAACCGAAATCGGATGATAAATCATCGGTTTGTCATAAATCGGCAATAACTGTTTTGATACAGCAATTGTACTCGGATGTAATCTTGTGCCTGCACCGCCTGCTAATACAATACCTTTCATAAATACCTCGTTTTTTACGTATTCTACTTGAAATTCAAAAGATTTTCAATATCAGTCTTTAAATACTCAGCTAATTCCAAAACTTTTGCCAAAGACATGTTAGCTTTGCCATTTTCAACATTAGACAAATAATTCACAGAAACATTCATAATTTCAGCAAGTTGCTCTCTTGTTAAATCTTTCTTTATTCTTTCAATTTTAACGTTTTTACCAAATCTTTTTAATAATTCTGCTTTGTTCATAATTTATAAGTATATATTTATTGACTTATAAGTTAAATCATGTTATAAGTTGAATACTAATACTTATAAATTACAAAAAACTATGAATATCGAACAAGAAATAATTAAATAATCAATTATTATAAAAATTT
>CAJMDF010000043.1 GCA_905212085.1 uncultured Clostridium sp. | reverse complement strand
AATTTCAATATTAAGTATAAATATAGGAGATAAAATTAATTATGAAAATACAAAAAATGATTAATATTGCAGAGAAGCAAATAAATAAACAAAAAATTATAAACAAGAACAACCTGATTAATAAATATGTAAAAATCCATGATGTAAATACCTATGGTGATTCTTTCAATCAAATGTATAATGCAAAAGAAGTAATGGCAAATTATGCAAAAAATAATGGGGTCTCAATTGATATATACAATGCAAAGAAACTACTTGATGATGACGAATATGTATCACCGATTATTGAAAACGATTTTTCAGATAAACTAAATGTAATAGTAACAAATCTACTAAACGGAAAATCTAAAGCAAAAATAGTTTCAGCAAATACAGACAAAACATATCCCAAAATTGCAGAAGTTCCTATTGTTCTAACATCAGATAACGTAGAACATATGAGAAAAGGTATAAGACAAACAGAAGATTCTTTTTTGAGAAACTTATATAGAAATATTGAAAATTTAACAAATTATGTAACAGGTAAAAATAGTAAATAAACTTGATTTTAAAAGGCTCTTATGAGATAATCTGGTTAAGATTGTATATATATTTTCCTTTTCTAATAACTATATACAATCGGGGTTAATCAGAAAATAGTATACATAGGAGATCGATATGAGTGCAGAAAACCCTCATAAAATCGATACATCTAAGCTAGATGAAATTATACAATCATACGATTGCAAAAAATCTAACTTGATTGCGATTTTGCAAAAAGTACAGGAAGTTTACCGATACCTGCCTGAAGATGCTTTAATTTATATCGGTACAAAAATTGAAGGATTATCTCCTGCTACAGTATTTGGAGTTGCGACATTTTACGCACAATTTTCACTAGAGCCGAAAGGCAAATATGAAATAAAAGTATGTGACGGAACAGCTTGTCACGTAAGAGGCTCAATGCCTGTCTTAACAGCTATAAGAGCTAAGTTAAATATTCCGACCGGTCAATTAACAAGTGATAACGGACTTTTCTCATTAGAAACCGTAAGTTGTCTTGGCGCCTGCGGTCTTGCACCTGTAGTAGTAATTAACGGTAAAGTGTATCCGCAAATGACATCTGATGCAATAACTATCGTATTAGATACATTGATGAAGGAGGCTGCTTAATGACAAGCTTAAATATTGATATAAAAGAAGAACAAAAAAAAGCACAAGAAAATATTAGTAAGCAAGGCTTAAGAGTTCTTGTATGTGCAGGAACAGGATGTGTTGCAAACGGCTCTTTAAAAGTTATCGAAAAATTTAAAGAACTTGGAGCTGATGTATCAGTTCTTACTGACTATGACAAAATGACAGTAGTTCCAACAGGTTGCCACGGTTTTTGCGAACAGGGCGTACTTGTAGTAATCCCTGACAAACACGTTACGTACGTAAAAGTAAAAGAAAAAGATGTAGAAGAAATATATGAAAGCCATATAAAAAATAACAAACCTGTAGAAAGATTATTATATGTGGATCCAAAAACACACGAACATGTACAAGATGATGCACATATTAATTTTTATGCAAAACAAACACGAACAGCTCTTGCGAACTGCGGAAATATCAATGCGGAATGTATTGACGAAGCAATTGCAGTAAGAGGTTATGAAGCATTAGCAAATGTATTAAAAGAAAATAATCCTGATTCAGTAATCGACACAATTGAAAAATCAGGATTAAGAGGCAGAGGCGGAGGCGGTTTCCCAACAGGTCGCAAATGGAGATTTACCGCTGCAAATAAAGGCGGAAAGTCTTATATTGTATGTAACGGTGATGAAGGTGATCCGGGTGCATTTATGGACAGATCCGTAATGGAAGGTGATCCTCATAAATTACTTGAAGGAATGGCTATTGCAGCTTTTGCAATTGGCGCAGATGAAGGATATATCTATGTTAGAGCTGAATATCCGCTTGCCATTAAACGATTAAGAAAAGCAATAAAAGATGCCGAAGAAAGACATTTCTTAGGTAAAAATATTATGGGTAGCGATTTTTCGCTTGAAATTCACATCAAAGAAGGAGCAGGAGCGTTTGTTTGCGGAGAAGAAACAGCTCTTATGGCATCTATCGAAGGTGAACGCGGTATGCCTAGACCAAAACCGCCATTCCCTGCAAATAAAGGTCTATTTGGCAGACCAACACTTATTAATAACGTAGAAACCTTAGCAAATGTTCCGGTAATTATGCTAAACGGAGCTGACTGGTTTGCACAAATGGGGACTGAAACCTCTAAAGGAACAAAAACATTTGCTCTTACGGGAGAGGTAAATAATACTGGTCTTATAGAAGTTCCAATGGGGACTACACTAAGAGAAATAGTATTTGACATCGGCGGAGGAATGCGTGACGGTAAAAAATTCAAAGCAGTTCAAATCGGAGGTCCATCTGGAGGATGCTTAACAGAAGAACATCTGGATATTCCTATGGATTACGATAACCTGATCAAAGCCGGAGCAATGGTAGGATCTGGCGGTCTTGTTGTAATGAGCGACAAGACTTGTATCGTTGAAGTTGCAAGATTTTTCATGAACTTTACACAACACGAAAGCTGTGGAAAATGCGTGCCTTGCCGAGAAGGAACTAAAAATATGTTGAAAATACTTGAAAAAATAGTAGCAGGAAAAGGTACAATGGACGATTTGGAACTTTTAGAAGAACTTGCTCATTCTGTAAAAGAAGGTTCCCTATGCGGACTTGGTAAAACAGCTCCAAATCCAGTATTATCAACATTAAAATATTTCAGAGATGAATATATTGCACATATAAAAGATAAAAAATGTCCTGCAGGAGTATGTACTGCAATGAAAAAAATTGTCATTGATGAATCTCTATGCAGAGGCTGTACTAAATGTGCAAGAATTTGTCCTGTAGGTGCAATAGACGGAACAATAAAACATCCTCACCATATCGATCCTAATAAATGTATCAAATGTGAGGCTTGCATGAAAAATTGTCCGTTCAAGGCAATAGTATTAGAATAGAAGATCAGAAGTCAGGAAGAGCAGAATACCTATTAAGTTGTGATAAAGTAAAATCTTAAAATCAAACCTTCCGGACTTTCAATATAAGGAATAACCAAATGACAGATAAAAAAACATTATTTATAGACGGAAAAGAAGTTGAATTCACTGACGAACCAAACCTTCTTGAAGTTATAAGGAAAGCAGGTATGAATGTTCCTACTTTTTGCTATCGTCCTGATTTAACCTCTTTCGGAGCTTGCAGAATGTGCGTTGTAGAAGTTGAAGGACGAGGAATACAATCATCTTGCACAATGCCTCCTGAAAACGGGTTAAAAATACATCTTAACACTGAAAAAACAAGAAGAATAAGAAAAACAGTTCTGGAATTACTTTTAGCAAATCATGACAGGAATTGTCTAACTTGTGAAAAATCAGGGAATTGTGAATTACAACAATACGCTGAAGAATATGGTATTAGAACAATTAGATATCCTGATAAAGAACTAGATGAATATCAACTCATAGATGCATCAAGCCCATCTATTGTAAGAGATCCTAATAAATGCATACTATGCGGAGCATGCGTAAGAGCTTGTAATGAATTTCAAGGACATGCAGTTCTCGGTTTTGCCAATAGAGGAGCAAAAACAGTCGTTCAGCCGATGAATGGCAGACCTCTGGGACAAGTAGATTGTGTAAACTGCGGTCAATGTGTTGCAGTATGCCCAACAGGCGCATTGACAATTAAATCAGATGTAGAACAAGTTTGGAAAGAAATTACAAATCCTGACAAAAAAGTTGTAGTTCAAATGGCTCCGGCAACTCGTGTTGCAATAGGTGAAATGTTTGGACTAGAACCAGGTGTAAATTCTATTGGAAAAATGAATGCTGCACTTAGAAAAATCGGCTTTGATTTAATATTTGATACAAATTTTGGTGCGGATTTAACTATTATGGAAGAAGCTACCGAATTTTTATCAAGATTAAAATCAGGTGAAAATCTTCCGATGTTTACGTCTTGCTGTCCTGCTTGGATAAAATATCTTGAAACAGAACATCCTGATATGTTAAATCATTTATCAAGCTGTAAATCCCCAATGAGTATGCTGTCACCTGTTTTAAAAACTCTTGTTCCTGAACATTTCGGAATTGAAAGAGATAATATGGTAGTAGTTGGTATAATGCCTTGCACAGCTAAAAAATATGAATGTAAACGTCCAGAATTAACAACTAATGGCAAACCTGATACTGACTATGTTTTAACAACTCAAGAATTAGGCAGAATGATAAAAGAAGCAGGTATAAACTTTAATGCATTAGATGCAGAAGCTCCAGATTCTCCTTTTGGAGAATATACAGGTGCAGGAACAATATTTGGAGCTTCAGGAGGTGTTGCTGAGGCTGCAGTAAGAACAGCTTATGAGTTTGCGACAAATGAACCTTTAAACGATGTAGATATAAAACAAATGCGAGGCACTTCTAATCGTTCAAGAGACATTGAACTAGACTTAAAAGGAACAAAACTTACAGTAAGAGTCGTATCTACATTAAGAGAAGCTGAAAAATCTCTTAAAGAAATAAAAGAGGGTAACGCTAAATTCCAAATGCTTGAAGTTATGGCCTGTCCTGGAGGTTGCATCAATGGAGGCGGACAACCAAGAAGCTGTGATAATTCTAAAATTAAAGAAGAACGCGCTCAAGGACTTTATAAAGAAGATTCTGAACTTCAGTATCGGAAATCACACTTTAATCCTTCTATTAGAAAACTTTATAACGAATACTTGGAAGAACCAAATTCGCATAAAGCTCATGAATTACTACACACAATATATACAGATAAATTTAAAGGGTCTTATAAAGACATTTAATATTAAAAAATCCCGACTTTTAAAAAAGTCGGGATTTTTATACCCTTTATTAACAAAAATTCTATTTTACTGCTTTTTTTACTGCTTCTGTAATATCAGAACCACCATACAATACAGCACCCTTTGCAAGCACAATATCATATCCGCCGGCTTTAGCTTGAGCTTCAATTTGTTTTGAAATTGCAGTATCTATAGCTGATAATTTTGTTGCGTAATTTTTGTCCATAGCAGCCTTTTTAGATGCCAACTCCTTATTATATTTATCTTCTAAAGCTTGCTTTTTCTTTACATCTGTTGTTGCTGCAACGTCTTTTCTAGCTTTTTCGATAAATGCAACAATCTCTTTTGTTTTTGCTTCCTGATCCTTTTTCAAAGCTTTAACTTGAGAAGATGCACTAACCACAGATGGTACATCTACTACAGCAATTTTAGATGGAACATCAGACATTGCAAAATTGCCCAACGTTAAACCGATAACAAACGTAGATAAGCCTACTAATACAAATTTCATCTTCTTGTTCATATTTTCTCCCTTGTACACTACCTGTTCCAAATTCATTTTAAATCATACTCTAAAGGATTGAAATTTAAAATAAAATCTTTACAAGCACACTTATATCATATATAATAGTAACAGGTCAATTCTAGTTTTGTAAAAAAGTTAATTTTTATTACTATATCTTAATAAAAATTAAAAAAAGTCCTTTTTTATAAAATAAAACGCAAAAATAAATTTGACAAGACTTAATAAAATATATATATTTTTCAATTTTAAAGGTGATCACATGAAAAAGATTAATTCTAAAAAAAATATTATTAATGCTATTACTTGCATGAGTTTTGCATTAACAATATCTGCATCCTTTAACCCAGCCTTTGCAGATCCTTTAGGCGGTGCACCAATAGTTCCTGGACAAATTGGTGCAGAAGCTGGTATGAATCAAATGCATGATAGCAGCTATTTGAAAGAAAGATACCAAGATAACTATAGAAATGAAGATTATCAATATTATCAAGATCGTAAAAAACTTGAAAAAGATCCAAACGCAGGGAACCAAGTAATCCAAAATTATAATGGCGGATCAATACAACAAGCAACTGTAGAAGAAATGAATACAAAAGGAGTATTTGTTAATTCTGTAGAAGTTGCTCCATCTGAAATATTAACAAAAGAAGAAATTAATAAATTAGTTCAACCAATTGTCGGAAAAAATGTTTTTATCGAAGATATCCAAAAAGTAATTGACAGTATTAATAATTTATATGCTGAAAAAGGATTTGTAACAGCAAGAGCATTTTTACCGGAACAAACTGTTGAAAATGGCAATATTTATATTGCATTAACAGAAAGTAAAATAGGAGCAATCACTGTCCAACAGAATAAATGGACAAAAGATGGCTACATTACTAGTAGATTGCCTCAAAAAGAAGGTGAATTATTTGATATTGTTGAATTAGAAAAAGACGTTCTTGACTTTAACAGATACAATGACGGAATAAAATTATCTGCGAATTTGAAAGCAGGTGAAAAACCTGGAACTACTGATATTGAATTAGTTGCAGATGAATCATTTCCTTTCCACGTAATGGGTATTATGGATAATGCAGGTCGTTACAGCACCGGAAGTATTCGTGGTGGTGCAATGATTTACGCTGACAGCTTATTCGGTCACAGAGACAGAATGTCTTTAGGTTCATATTTTTCAAGAGGAGCACAAAGCCCTTTCTTTGATTACAATTTTCCAGTAAATAAGAAAGACGGTAGAGTTGGTTTCATGTTCTCATCTACATTTGCAGATATCAAATATGGACCATTAACACCTTTGAAAATTGGAAGTAATGCTTACCAATATTCATTATATTATACTCAACCAATTGTTAGAAAACCTGGTTTTGAATTAAAAACTTATGCGGGAATTAACTACAAAAGAGCTAGAACATTTACAGATATAAGAACTGGAAGCGCTCTTTTTGATGATTTAATGCGAGATGCAATTAACAGTACTGATAATATTACATCAGCTGAAGTTGCATTAATGATGAGAAAAGATACTAAATATGGTATTTGGTACTTAAACCAAAATGCTTATTATTCTTTCCCTATATTTAATAGTGACAGAGACAATAACTATTTCAAATACAGTGGTAGTTTAGTAAGATTACATGATTTTTCTCACGGAATTATAGGACAATTAAGAAGTAATTATCAAATCATACCAGGAGATAAAAAAATCCCTTACCTAGATCAAATGCAAACAGGTGGTTTAGCAACAGTAAGAGGTTATTCTGAAGGTATGATGATTGGTAAAAACGGATACTTCATCAGCGGTGAATTAATGTTCCCAATATTACCTAGAGAAATTACAAGCCCTCGCTCTGGCGAAAAAATACCATTTATCGGCAGATATGTAAAAGGTGCAATATTTGCAGATACAGCAGGTATTTTCCCAACAGCTAGCGAAGATGTATATGGCGGAAGTTATTTCGCAGCATCTGTAGGTATGGGGCTAAGAGTTCAACTTCCTGGAGACTTGAGCGCCAGACTATATTGGGGCTATCCGTTAATCAGCAACCATTGGGAACCTGATAGAAAATACGGTCGTTTCCACTTTGAATTAACACTTGCACCAAATATTGATGCATTACTAGCTTCTAGAAGTACAGCTGCTGTACCAAAAACACAATTCCAAAAGAATGTTGAAGCTGAATACATTAATAACTATGACGACGTAAGACACTATGATTACTTCCGTGACGGTGGCGGCGGATCACTATAAAAAAGTTGAATAAAAAAAATTATGCGGTAACATATAGTTGCCGCATTTTTATTTATTAATAAAAATTTGGGAATTGGAGGGAGTATGACTAAGGCAATATTTATAACAGCAACTGGGACAGACGTTGGTAAAACATATATTTCAGCTTTAATTGTAAAAAAATTAAGAGAACTTGGATACAACTGTGGATATTTCAAGCCTGCACTAAGCGGGGCTGAAATTATAAATGGGGAATTAATCCCTGGGGACTGTAAATTTGTAATAGACACAGCCGGAATAAATACAAAACCTCTTGATTGCGTTTCGTTTGTATACAAAACTGCAGTATCTCCACATCTTGCATCACAAATAGAAAATAATCCTATAAAATTAGAAAAAATAAAAAAAGACTTTGATAAAATAAAAAGTCAATATGATTATGTAGTTGTAGAAGGTGCAGGTGGAATTGTATGTCCTTTTAATCTTGGAGATGAAAAACTTATGCTTCCTGATGTAATAAAAGCTTTAGATCTTGATATATTAGTTGTTGCATCTGGGGAATTAGGGACAATAAATTCGACTGTATTAACAACAGAATACGCTAAAAATAAAGGAATTAATGTAAAAGGGATAATAATTAACAACTATAACAAAAATGACTTTATGCAAAAAGATAACAAAGAACAAGTTGAAAACCTAACAGGTATAAAAGTTGTAGCAACAATACAAAAAAATGAAAAAGATATAGCAGATTTATCAATGTTATTTAAAGAGGTATAAAATGGAAAACTGGGTAGAAAAAGATTTAAAATATATTTGGCATCCTTGCTCACAAATGAAAGATTATGAAGAATTAAAGCCAATAGTCATAAAAAAAGGCGAAGGAATATATCTTTATGATACTAATGATAAAAAATACATTGATGTAATCAGCTCTTGGTGGTGCAATCTTTTAGGGCACTGTAATCCTAAAATTAATGAAGCTATAAAAAAACAGGTAGATGAATTAGAACATGTTATATTTGCAAATTTTACACATACACAAGCAATAAGACTATGTGAAAGATTATCTAAAATTCTCCCCAAAGGCCTATGTAAATTTAATTTTACAGATAACGGATCATCCGCTATTGAAGCTGCAATGAAAGTAAGTTTTCAATATCATGAACAAACCGGCAATCCTCAAAAAACAAAATTTATGGCTTTAACAGAAGCTTATCATGGAGAAACAATTGGAGCATTATCAGTCGGCGATTGTGACTTGTATACCAAACTTTATAAACCAATTTTAATGGATATAGTAAGAGTTGAAGGTCCTGATTGCTATAGATGCCCTTACGGACAAAATCGAGATAATTGTAATTGCGAATGCTTCAAAAAAGCAGAAGAAACTTTTGCAAAATACGGTAATGAAACTGCAGCAATGCTTGTTGAACCTTTATTACAAGGATCTGCAGGTATGAAAGTATACCCGCCTTTGTATCTAAAAAAATTAAGAGCATTATGTGATAAATACAATGTACACTTAATTGCTGACGAAATTGCAACAGGTTACGGCAGAACAGGTAAAATGTTTGCATTTGAACATGCAGGTGTATCTCCTGATATTATGTGCTTATCAAAAGGACTTACAGGTGGTTATATGCCTATGGCATTATTTGTAACCACTCAAAAAATTTATGATGCCTTCTATGATGATTACAACACAGGGAAAGCATTTATGCATAGCCATACATATAGCGGAAACCCTCTGGCTTGCTCTGCTGCTAATGCAGTTTTGGATTTAATGGAAGATGGTACAATTTTGAAAAAAGCACAAGAAAATGCTGTATACTTCAACAATATGATTAAAGAAAAATTTCTATCACATAAAAATGTGGGAGAAGTTCGCCATATAGGACTTATTAATGCTATAGAACTTGTTGAAGACAAAAAAAATAAAAAGCCTTTCAATAGCAGATTCAGAATCGGTTACCAAATCTACAAAAAGGCTTTGATGGAGGGAGTTATTTTAAGACCCCTAGGAGATGTCATTTATTTTAACCCACCTTTGATTATGGAAAGAAAGGATATGGATTTTGTGACGGATATTGCACGTAAATGTTTAGATGAAATTTTGCCCACAGCAAAATAACGCGTTAAACAAATAACGTACAAAATACACTTTTTAATAAAGACACCTTCTCACTCTTTAGTTTTTTTGACGAAAAAAGGAACTTAAAATAACTTATTCCGTCTTTTAAATTAAAGGATCAATTATCCTTCTGTAGTTAATTCTTCCCAAATACTTGGTACTACGATTAACGCAGTATAAACAATGAAACCGAATAGAATTAAGTTGATAGCTTCCATGATAACACTCCTATCTGTTAGCTTAGATAAATAAAACGACCTATTTATCTTACTATATCTATTCCCATGATGTCAAAAAATTTAACATTTTTTAATAAAATTTTTAATTATAATATGAAAGAGGATTATATGAAAAAGAAAATAGGACAACTATTTAACAATCTTTGCTGTTCGCAATGCAAAAATAGTTTTGATGAAAATTCAATAACAATAAAAAGAGAAGAAGAAGGCTTGACCGTAATAGGTCTAGAATGCAAACACTGCGGGAAAAACTTCGGAGTTGCATTTTTAGGCTTTACAGACTTTGATATAAATAACTATGAGCCTATGGAGGTGCAAGAAGGACCTGAACCAATTAATTATGATGACGTAATTGATGCCCATAGATTTATTCAAAATCTTGATGCTGACTGGCAAAAACATTTACCAAAATGAATTTAATTAAATAATACACCAGCTATTGCTGCTGACATATAACAAGTTAAAGTTCCGCAAATCAAAGCTCTAACACCAAGCCTTGCAAGATTTTTACGTTGGTTAGGAGCAAGCTCTCCTATTCCGCCTAATTGAATAGCAATAGATCCAAAGTTTCCAAAACTACATAATGCAAAACTTGCAATTAAAAAAGCCTTATCAGAAAGAGCTGTTGGCAAATGTGTCATATCAAAATATGCAACCATTTCATTTAAAACTAATTTTGTACCCATCAAGCTGCCAACAGTTGTAGCTTCTTTCAAAGGAACTCCCATAAAGTATGCAAATACTGCAAAGATTTTTCCTAAAATCATTTTTAAAGACAAATGAGTCAAATCAAAAGAGGCAAAATTTATATGCAAATATTTTACAATCAATACTCCTAAATGAGCCAATACCCAATCAATCATAGCAACTAAAGCAACTAATGCTAAAATCATCGCAACAACATTAATCGCCACTTTCATACCTTCAGAAGCACCTGCAGAAATTGCATCAAACACATTTATATAAGGTTTTCTTCTTTTACTGTAAGTGATTTTTATATCTTCACTGGTTTCTGGAGTACCAGTCTCAGGATATACAATTTTTGTAATCACAAGAGCCCCTGGAGCTGCCATAATTGATGCTGCCAAAAGATATTGAGCCGGAATTCCCATTCCAATATAAATAGGCATAGTAGCACCTGAAATACAAGCCATACTACCTGCCATAGATGCCAATAATTCAGAACGTGTTAATTTGGCAAGATAAGGTCTTATCATAATTTGAGCTGCAATTTGACCTACAAAAGCACTTGCAACATTTGATAAAGCTTCTGCTCCGCTAACACCCATTAATTTATTCATAGCTTTACCGAAAAGAGGAACTACACGCTGCATAATTCCATAATAATAAAGCATATTTACTAAAATCATCATAAAAATTAATGAGGCAATTAACTGTAAAGCAAAAACTTGAGCCCCCTCACCAAATACTGCAGTAATTTTATGCTCAGTCATTAAAGGGCCGAACACAAATGCTCCTCCCTCTTTGGCAAATTCTAGAATTTTTTGGATAAACAAACCTAAATTATAAAATAATGCTCGGCCAATTGGAACTTTAAATATAAACAAAGCTAATACAACTTGCAATAAAAATCCCATACCAACTGTTTTATAATTAATAGCTTTTTTGTTATTAGACATTAAATAAGCTATCCCAAAAATTAAAATTATTCCCAATAATCCAAAAAATCTGTCCATTTAATTACCCTTTTAAAACTATTGATATAATAATACTTTAAAGTTGAGAAAAAAACTTTAATTATTAAAAAAAAGTTTACTTAATATTTCTTAAAAAATCACCCAACTGGTGTTGAAAAAAAACTTGTCAGCATTTTACTATAATAGCAGATAAGATTTTCTGCAAAATTTGAAGAAATAGTATAAAATATTATAAATGGGATGTAGGTGTAAATATGCGTGTAAATTCAATTATGCCACAATATATGGCAACAAGTATCAGAAAAAACAACAATGTTAATTCAAGCAATCAGAGCATGCCTGTTCCGATGAATTTAGCTGCTCCAATAGTAACATCAGGGATTATTTTAACATTTACAGGAAACGATAAAAAAAATATTCATCAATTTTTATCATATGCACCTGAGAATAAAAGATTTGGAGTAAAAGCATATAATCTTGGCGGTTTAGGTGTTGTAGCCCAAGAAGCACCTGCGAGTTGGAGAATAAAAGAAGGAGCAGATGTAAGAGATTTTGCGCCATATCACAGTTTTAATAACCCAGACGGCGGAGTAACTGTTGTTAAAATCACTAAAAAAGATAATGATAGTTATAACGACCGCTACCCAGCAGAAAGTTTTATCTCTGCAAAACAAGATGAAACTTTAGAACAAGTAAGTAAGAGAGTAAAATTAAAAGAAGGAGAAAGTCTATCTTACGCTATCAGATTACAACCGGATGATAATGGAATATCTCAAATCATAAGATTAGAAGATACAGGGATTCAAGGCTCATTCAAAAGAGCAGCAGACAGAAGCATTGCAGATACACAAGATGTAACCTATAGACTTTTTAGAGCAGCAGATCTTGCAGATACTGTTGATATAGAAATCAAAAAATTAGAACAAAAAGCTCTAACAAAAATAACCCAAGATATTACAGATGAACTTGCAGCACCAATCAATGAAAAATATAAAGATGATTTAGCAAAAGCAAAAGAAAAAGATATACAACTTACCACTGAAGCAAGAAAAAAATATGATGCAGAAGGGACAAAATCTCCTTTTCATCCAATACATGAAAATGAAATAGCAATACAAACAAAAATAAACAATGAAATTAAAGAGAAATTAGCTACAGAAGAAGTTCAAAAAAGAATTAATACCGAATACAATGAAAAAATAAATTCAAAAGCTTTTAAATCACAAATAATAGCAGCCCCAAAAGTACCGGAAAGAAACGCTGCATACTTTATTCACACAAAAGACCTAGCAAAATTTGATACAGCATATGGATCTGGCGACAAAGGCTATAGTGCATATGGTGCATATGGTACAAGCGGCTCTTTCCCATCTGGAGTAACAAAAAAAGAAGCAGAAAATCTGATAAGTACAAATATTGCATATGCAGATAACAATAGGGCATTAGTAGAAATACTACCAAAATTAAATACAAAAGAACACGGGTTCTATAATCCATCAAGCTTGTGGTTACATGATAGGCCTGCATTTATTACAATGAATGCCATTGCAGACGCTTCTCATTTTGGAAATGACTATTACAATGGTTTAAAAATTCATGGAACATTCCATAATCCTGGCAGAGATTACCAAGGAGCAGAAAGCAATCCTTTTGAAGTATTCAAAATGGTTGCAAGACCTGAAGATGTCGAAACTTTGAAGAAACACTCTCAATTAGAAAAACTAAAAAAAATTGAAGCTAAATGGGCTAGCAACTGGCAAAATGCTCCTTTAGAAGAAAGGTCTTTTGTAAACCAAATATTAAGACCATTTATGGCTAATTTCTTAGATGATTATGTTGATAACACAAATGATGTCAGAACATTTAATATTTCAATGACTCCTATTGCAGGTGCAAATATAAATCCTAGAAATATGAGTGGTGGTACTGTTTCTGTTAACTATGGAAAAGAAATGAAATCTCTGGAAACTCCGGATATCGCTCAATTCTTAACTACCAAATTAGCAGCAACAAAAACTATTGATATTACAAATGGTAGTACACCTGCAAACTTGAGATTAAACGATCCTACAGCAAATTTCTGTCAAGGAAATAATATTAATGGATTAACGAAATTAAAAGATGGATTTACCACATATGAATACAAACCTGTATTTGATCAAGCTGGAAAACTAGTATCTGATAACATTGATGAAATATTAAAAGCAAAACAATCTAACACTAAATGGTTATTAGATTCATTAGGTGATGCTTTTGAAAAAGGTGGTACTCAAGGTATTACCAAAATGTTTTTCACTGATAAACAAGTATCAGAAAATAATGCCAGCGTAATAGGTCATTTATCAAAATATAAAGAAGGTGACATGTTACTCATGGGCTGGGGACGTCCAGATCCACAAAAAGGTTATCCTTCAACATTCCAAGCATTTTTGGATTTCTTAAAAGACCCTAACATTGATAAAGAAGTAAAAAAACATACAAAATTAATAGTTGGTGCCGGAGTTTGGGAAAATGATGCTAGAGATTTCAAATGGGTACAAGACATTATTAGACAAATTGGCGAATTAGATGGTGGAATGTATAAAGGTAACGCTTGTTATGTAAACGGATTCTTCCCTAACAGACTTGTCGGATGTGCTACTTACTCTATTTTCTCATCAAGATTTGAACCTTGCGGAATTACACCTTTAGAATCATTTGCAGCAGGCACTCCAGTAATTTCTACAAAAACAGGCGGTGCTCCTGACTTTATTACAGCCTTAAGAGGCTACTTAACTAAAAATCCATACTTAAGAAATACCGAAAGTTTAAAAATTGATCCTGCTAAACTTGCAGGTAAAAAACCTGAGGAAATTGGAAACATAATAGATGCAGAAAGAATGTTTGCAAACGCAGCAGAACTTAAAGAATGTATTATGGCAGCAACCTCTGATTATAACTTGAAACCTGAAACAGGCAAATTATCGAAATATGCAGAAATGGTAAAAGATGCCATTACACAAAAAATAGATTGGCACGAAAATGCTGCATATAACGGTGGGAAAACTGCTAATGAACGTTATATGAATGAAGTTTTCGAAATTGACAAAGGTATAGAAGGTAGAAACTTTGAAAAATTAAAACGTTTAGTAGGTGAATTTGGTACAGCAGTTGAAGATGGTGCTAAAAAATTAAGAAATAAATGGACTAAAGTAATTATTGGTACAGGTATTGCAATTGCAGCAGCAGGTACAGCAGCTTACGCTTATATGAAACGCGATAATAAAAAAGCTCAACCAAACACACAAAATACATCAATACCAAATACTACACCTTCTGTAAATTCAAATAAACAAACTAATACAACTAACCCAATTAATACAAAACAAGAAACTACAGACAGCAATTTAATAAAAAAATTAAATAAAACAGCTTAATTATTTATTTAATAAATCAATTAAATCATAAATTACGATGAATCTGTCAATCAGGTCATCGTAATTTTTTGCCTTTAATAAAGATCTAAATAAAAATCCAAATTGCATAGGTCTTTTTTGTCTAATAGCAATTAAAAGAGTATTATTCCTGTAAGATAATTCAAAACCTTTAGCTGTATATAGTTCACCAAAACGGTTTAATACATTCCAAAATTTATCATTTATAAAAGAAATATTTTGTGTATCTTTTGCAAAAACATAAAGATATTGATTTAATTCTTGAATATGAGGATTTACTTGTTTAAAATAATTACATTTATGCTCATTTTTTGAGAAAAGAATTACGTGGTTATTAATAGATTTTTCAAGCTCTAACTGAATTATTGTTCCTTTAAATAAATTAGGTTTATTAATGCCTCTAACAGGCAAAGTAAGATTAGTATTTGAGAAAATTATACCTGTTTTATTATAAAATCCATAATAACTAAAGACATCCTCTTGTGTATCAAAATTATAAAAAAGCTGTGAATCTAATATAGCTTCAGTATTAGAATTTTTAGGCCAAGGCTTAAAATTAGCTACAGGACGTAAAAATAATGGAAAGACCTCTTCTAACAATTTTTCTTGATATTTTTTCCCAACCAAAATAAAATTTATTATACTTTTTATAAAAAAAACATACATTAAAAATAATGTAAAAGGATACAAAATTAAA
>CAJMDF010000042.1 GCA_905212085.1 uncultured Clostridium sp. | reverse complement strand
ATTTCTATTGTCACATCCCGTAATGAAGAATATGCATTATAATATGTATAAGATATAATATTATCTAATTTAGCTTTAGTAATACCTATTGTTACAGCTACAATTATGGCAATAATAAGCATTACAATAATCACCTCAGCTAATGTATAACCTAAAAAATATTTAATTCTTTTCATTTCCAACTCCAAATAATAATTAATAAAAGACGTTGTTACATTATAAACAATTTAATAAACATTTTCAATATATATACTCGGATAGTTACAAAAAATAAATATTGTGATAGAATATTATTGTTAATAAATTAAATAGGGGATTTTTTAATGAATAAAATTAAAACTTTAACAATAATTTTAGCATTAGTCATAGGGATAAATGTATATGCAGTAACTACACCAAATCATATTGCAGTTAACACAACTTCCTCAGTGCAACAACAAGCTGTACAAAACTATATGACAGCAAACCCACTAGATGTAGTTGCAAGACCTAATTTTTATTTAAACAAAAATATTAAAATTAAAGCGAAATTTGATAAATTTTCAACATTGGGACTCGATTACAAACCGGCAATGAGAAGTTCTGAAAAATATATTTCATTTTTAATTCAAAGACCTGATGTCACAGACCATAATATTCCATTATCAGAATTAAAAATATTTTTAAACAGAGATGAAGCTGAAAAACATATCGATTTAAACTCAGGAGATATTATTGAATTTACCGGAAAAGTATTTTCTACCGCATTAGGTGATCCTTGGATGGATGTTGATAAGTTTACAGTAATCAGTACTAAACCAAAAACAGATAACAAATAAAAACTTAATTATATACGGAGTTAAGAGATGAGCGATAATAAAAAAAATGAAGTATTTCTAACAATTCATGGACACTTTTACCAACCACCTAGAGAAAATCCTTGGTTGGAAGCTATTGAATTACAAGATAGCGCATTACCATTTCATGATTGGAACGAAAGAATTAACAAAGAATGCTATAATCCAAATTCTGTATCAAAAATTGTTGACAGCAGAAACAGAATATTAGATGTTGTCAATAACTATGAACATATGAGTTATAATTTCGGTCCTACTTTATTATCTTGGATGGAACAATTCGCTCCTTTAACTTACGAAAGAATAATCAAAGCTGATATTGAAAGCATCTCTGAACATAATGGTCATGGAAATGCAATTGCTCAGGTATATAACCATATAATTATGCCCCTTGCAAATGAACATGATAAAGAAACTCAAATAAAATGGGGAATTAGAGATTTTGAATATCGTTTCGGCAGGAAACCTGAAGGTATGTGGTTAGCTGAAACAGCCGTAGACGATGACACCTTAAGAATTCTTGAAGAAAACGAAATTAAATTCACAATTCTATCTCCATATCAGGCTGATAAATTCAAGAAAAAAGGCGATAAAGACTGGACAGATGTAAGCTGGGGAAATATCGACCCTGCAAGATCATACAAATATAATATAAAATCAGCTCAGGGCAAATCAATTGATTTATTTTTCTATGACGGAGCAATATCAAGGTCTGTTGCTTTTGACGAATTATTAAAAGACGGTAATAAATTTATTAAACGTTTAAAAGAAGGAATATCAGATTGCAGAGATTATCCTCAGCTTGTTAATATCGCAACTGATGGAGAAAGTTACGGGCATCATACAAAATTTGGTGATATGGCTCTTGCATATGTTTTAAAAGTAAAAGCTAAAGATGAGGGCTTTACTATTACAAATTATGCAGAATACTTAGATAAATACAGAAGTGATTGCGAAGTAGAAATAAAACAAGCCTCAAGTTGGAGCTGTTTCCATGGAGTAGGTCGATGGAAAGAAGATTGCGGATGTTCTACAGGCGGACACCCGGGTTGGAATCAAAAATGGAGAAAGCCATTGAGGGAAGCTCTTGATTATTTGAGAGATGAACTTGTAGTAATTTTTGAACAAGAAGGTCCTAAATATTTTGATAATATTTGGAATGTTAGAAATAATTATATAGAAGTTATTCTTGACAGAAATGAAATGAATGTCAAAAAATTTCAACAAGAAAATTTCAAATCGGATTTGTCAGATGAGCAAAAAGTTCATGCTATGGAATTATTGGAAATTCAAAGACAAGCAATGCTTATGTATACCAGCTGCGGTTGGTTCTTCTCTGAAATATCAGGAATTGAAACTGTTCAAATTATGAAATATGCAGCTAGAGCTATGCAACTTGCAACTAAATTTTCTAACAAAGATTTAGAAAAACACTTCCTAGAAATTTTATCCGAAGCAAAAAGTAATATTCCTGAACACGGAACAGGAAAAGATATATTTGAACGTTTTGTAAAACCTTCAATTGTTACAACCAAACAAATTGCAAGTTTGTGGGCTTTATCTTCACTATATCAGGATTTTGAAGATGAAGAAAGTGTATACTGTTATACAATTAGAAAAGAAGCCTATAAAAAAGTTCAAAAAGGCTCCTCAACTTTTGTTGTAGGTCATATTGAAATTCAATCAAAAATTACATTGCAAAAATCCAATGTAATATTCGCTCTAATGCAATATTCTGGAGGGGATTTCCACTGTGCAATTAAAGAGTATTCTGACGATTTTGAATTTAATAAAATTAAAACAAACCTTATAAAAACATTCTTAATGAATCCTCTAACTGAAATAATCAGAGCTATGGATGAATGTTTTGGAAAAGAATACTTTACATTAAAAGATATCTTTATTGAAGAAAGAAGAAAAATTCTCCAAATTCTATTAAAAGGGAAATTGGAAAAATTCTCTCAAACATACCAAGTTATGTATGATGAGGGGAAAGGCTCTATTTACCACTTACAGGGATTAGGTTTAAAAATTCCTGACGAGTTTAAAATATCTGCCGAATATGCTTTAAGCCATAAATTTAATGATATTGTAGTTCATTCTGACGGATTTTTAGATGAAGACTTAATTCAACAAGCAATGGATATAAATTACGAAGCTAAAAAAATAGATATACAAATGGATAAAACTCCATCTAATAAAATTTTTAGTAAGAAAATTTTACAAAATATTAACAGATTAGTTCACAGCTTTGAAATCCAACAAGCAGATGTCTTATTAGAAATATTTGACAGCATAAACAAATTAGAATTACAAATTGATATTTCTGAAGCTCAAAATATTTATTTTTCTAAAATTTATCATAGAATTGGAGATATTATTGAATCAGGGTCTGTAAATAAAAGAACTTCAAATAAAAGATTTATTGAAATGCTTTTAGAAATAGGAGAAAATTTAAATATTAATACCGAATTTTACAGAAAAAAACTTGATAAATTAATGTTACAATAAAAATTACCAGTTTTCAGAACCGTATTTTTTATACATATCAATATTTTTCTTTATCTTTTGTTCTACTGCTAATATTTTATTAACAGTATCGGTATTTTTTGTTTTTAAACGTAACAGTTCTAATTCTAATAATTCCTCTTTATAACGTCTGACTTTTTGCTTAATTTCTTCACGTTGCCAAAAAAGCCATCCTTCAAACCCACAACCTGGCGGCACAATAACCCACGGGGATGACGGACAATGCTTACACAAAGTCAAACGAGATTCATAGCGAGAACATAAATTGTCATCTTGTAAGTATTTACAATAATAAAAAGTAGTTTCTGCTTCATTATAAATTCCATCTTCTATTTTGTGATTAATAATATTATCCACAATAGAAGCATCAACTTTTCTTGCTTCTTCAATTGATTCATAAGGAACAAACAAAGATAAAAAATCAATAGCTCCTTTATCACCTTTTGCTGCCATTTTTTTTAATTCTTCATATGGAATCGGAGGAGATACAACACGACAACACTTTCCGCACATATGACAAAGATGTTGAGGACGCTTTGCTAAAAAATTTTCTTCATAACTACCCATAATTTGATTATAACTTTCATGCATAAATATAAAAAATTATGTAACATTTCTTAAAAATAGAGCAATAAAAAAGTAAAAAAAGACTTTATTTATATAAGTAGTAGTAAAAGGGTAGTTTTCATGCAAAGTTCAGTAGGACAAAAAAATATGCAACAACCACAAGTAATTACGCAGTGTAACAGTTGTCAAGTACAACCGCAAAATTCACAATCGATAAAAGCTGCTCAGACTCCTGTTCAATATCAAACACAGCCAATGACTCAACCTCAATGTCAAAATGTACAAGTTCCAAATTATTCAGGTGTAAACATTCAAATATTTAATCCATCAGTAGCAACTCCCGGAGCAACAGCTCCTGTGTATAATGTAAATGCTCCAAATTACGGAACAAATCCTGTAAATGGATGCTACCCTCCTGAATATTACACTAATAATTGGGGAAACAAAGGACTAAATAATTCAGATAGTAAAACAACAACTACAACAACAAATACAACTGAAAATAAAACAACAGAAAAGAAAACTGAAAAAAGGGAAATAGTCCAACTAACAGATGAATATATAAAAAATCTTGAAAATTATTTAAACAGTCAAGATAAAGAAGTAAGATTAATGGGTGCAAAAGAAGTAATCGCAAGATTAGAAGAAGATCACTCAAGAAAAGATGATAAAGCTCTTAATGCATTAGTAAACAAAATGCTTCAAGATCCATATACTCCGGTAAAAATTCTTGCACTTAGTGCGTTAGATTCAAGAGTTGTAACAGGTGATGACTATACAGTAGGGCTTCTTAAAGCAATGCAAAATTCATCATCAGGCTATGGACAAGATGCAATGCAAGCAACAAATATCTTACTAAAAATGTCCGGGAAAAAGGTCGAAAAAGAATTTGAAGTAAAAGATACGAAAAAAACAGATAACAAAACCGAAAAAAAATAGGTGAAACATGAGTATCAGTACAGCACTTACATCAGTAAAAAGTAATTTTACAAAATATCTTGCTAAAGGAGTCGGCGCCGCAGCTTTAGGCGTTGTCGCATATGATTCTCATGTAGTTGGGAAACTTCAATCAGATGTCTATTCAAAAACAGGTGATGCAAATGCTTGTATGGAAGCATTCAGCAATACTCAATACCTTTCAAGTCCGAGTATTACAACATCTAAATTAAAAAAAGGTGTATTTAACTGGGAGGTTGAAAGCAACTGGAGACATTTCATAAATTCGGGAATAGGCTACTTTAAAGGCTTTGGTTCTATGGTTGTAAATAGTGTAGTTCCATTCACATTAGGTCTTGGAGCTCTTTTAGGAAAAGGCAAATGGTCTAAAGGCTCAGCAATAGGGCTTGGCATCTATGGTGTCGGTAAATTATTTAAAGATGTCCTTGGGTTTGGACACTACAACGACTTAAACAGAAAATTCTAATTTATCTTGAAATCTTTTCAATATAGGCAGAATAAAGATCTGGACGTTTTATTTTAGTTCTTTTCAAGCTTTCTTGTATACGGAATTCGCTAATCTCCTTATGATTACCATTTAATAATACCTCTGGAACCTTAAAGCCTCTATATTCTCTAGGTTTTGTATACTGTGGATACTCCAAAAGTCCGTTAGAAAAACTATCTTCATCTGCAGATTCAATTTTTCCTAAAGTTCCCTCTATTTTCCTGCTAACAGCATCTATTAAACATAAAGCAGGCAATTCACCTCCGGTCAGAACAAAATCTCCAATAGAAATTTCCTTTGGTTTAATAATATCTCTTATACGCTCATCAAACCCCTCATAATGACCGCATAACATAACAATCTGATCATATTTAGCTAAATCATTTACTAAATTATCGTCTAACGGAGTTCCTTGTGGTGAAAGCATTACTGTAACTGAATTTTCTAGTTTTTTAACACTCTCATAAGCATCAACATAAGGCTGCGCCATTAAAACCATACCAGCACCACCACCATAAGGTGTATCGTCAACTTTTTTGTGTTTATCAAGTGTAAAATCTCTGGGATTAATAGTATTTACTTGCAAAACATTATTCTCAACAGCTCGTTTCAATATACTATATCCGCAATAATTATCAATCATTTCGGGAAATAATGTTAAAACATCAAAAATCATTCAATTAGTCCTTCTATGTTATTGATAATAATTTTTTTCTCTTTAATACTTACATCTGTTACAATAGCTTTCACAAAAGGGACAAGCACAATTTGCTTTGAATTGGTTTTAACAGATAATAAATCATTTGCACCGTTATTGGATACTCCAACAACAAAACCTAATTTTTTCCCGCCTTGATCAAACACTTCAAGACTTACTAATTCATCTATTAAAAACTCGTCTTCTTCCAAATTTTCACGAATAGTATTTTCTTCTACATAAAGAAAAGCACCCTTATATTCCATAAGTTCATTAATAGAATTTATACCGTCAAATTTTACAAGCGCAAAGTTTTTATGCAGTCTGATACTATCAATTTTTAACGATTTATAATCGTGATCAACTTTTACAAAAACTTCTTTTAACGAGCAGAAAAAATCAGCTTGGTTTTTAGTAAAACCAACTTTTGCTTCACCCTTAATTCCATGAAAATTTAAAATTTTACCGACAGAAACAAATTTAGCCATAACAATTATGCTTCCGGAGTTTCTTCAACTTTCTTTGGTTTTCTGCCTCTTTTAGGTTTAGCAGGTTCTTCTGATGCTGGAGCTTCTGTAGCAGATGCTTTTTCTTCCTCTTTTTTTGCATTTTCTGCTGCTTTTGCAGCTTCTTCTTTTTGCTTTTTAAATTCTTCAGGTAAATCAGGTCTATCCTGATTCCATCTGTCTAATCCCATTTGAGAACGAATTAAACCAATACCAACGTGAACTCTCCATTCATCCATTTTTAACTGAGCTGCAATAATTTTATGGCAACCAATTGGAGGTAATGGTAATAATGGTTCATATAAATTTTTAATAGCAAATAGTTGATCCGGAGAAATTGCTAATTTTCTTTTTGGGAATGGCAATTTAGGAAGCATCATTTTTTGTCTTACCAAATTAATTCCGAAAAATACTTTTCTTGGTTCTAGACCAATTTTTTCACCAATTACTTCATGACAATCAGGGTTTGGCAATGGTAACATAGCCTTATACAGCTTTTCTATTAATTCTAATTGCTCCTTACTTACAAGTAATTGTTTTGGAGCTTTTTTCTGAACAGGACGTCTGTTAAAATTATTTCTGTTATTTTGAGGACGTCTGTTTTGGAAACCGCCTTGATTATTGTAAGGTCTTCGAGGTCTGTTATAACCGCCACCTTGTCTGTTATAATTGTTATTAGATCTATTATAACCGCCTTGAGAATTTCTATTATAATTATTGTTAGATCTGTTATAACCACCTTGTCTGTTATAATTACCTTGTTGGTTATTATAAGATCTCTGAGGTCTGTTATATCTTGGCTCCGGATTTCCGCCAGCACTATAGAAACGAGGGGGTTCATCTGTTCCTCCGGCACTATAACCGTTCAACTGTTCACTACTATATGAAGATGCAGGAGTTGAATTTGTGTCTGAATCATTTGAAGTAGACGGAGATACCATCATCTTTTTATCTGGGTACAAACAATCCGGACAAATAACTCTTTTGGGGTTTTTTGTTTCAAACTCACGACCACATTTGATACACTTGTTTACATACATAATAAAAGCCTCTTAATTAAAAAATAATAACGTAATTCGGGTTAAATTATTCTCCTCAGTCAAAAAAAATCGATTTCTAACTCTATGATAATATTTGTATTATAACATGAATTATTTTTTTTTGCAACATGTACAGTTATTTTTCAACCAAAAAAGTGACAGGACCGTCATTTACGAGTTCAACATCCATCATTGCTCTGAATTTTCCTGTTTTTACAGGAATATTATCATCTTTAATACATTTAATGAAATATTCATATAAATCAACTGCTTTTTGAGGATTAGCTGCCTTATCAAAAGATGGTCGAGTACCTTTTTTACAATCGCCACAAAGAGTAAACTGAGATACAACAAGAATTTCCCCCTTTACATCTTTTAGCGATAAATTCATTTTTTCATTTTCATCTTCAAAAATTCTTAAATTAACAATTTTTTGAGCTAATTTTTCTGCATTATCTTTTTCATCATTTTTTTCTACACCTAAAAAAACAAGAATCCCTGAATTTATAGCAGAAAAAAGTTCACCCTCAATAGTTACAGAAGCTCTTTTAACTCTTTGAATTAACGCTTTCATATTTAATTTACTTTACCTCTCAATTGACCACAAGCAGCATCAATATCCGCGCCACGTTCTAATCTTACTGTAACTTTCTTTCCAGACTGTTCCAACAAGGATTTAAAACGCATAATCGAATGGCTTGAAGGCTTTTGATAATCATTTTTTTCTGTAGGATTATACGGAATTAAATTAATATTGCACTTCAAATCGTGAAGATATGCTACTAATTCTTTTGCACTTTGCAAAGTATCATTTAAATCTTTGATTAAAAGATATTCAATAGTAATCCTTCGACCGGTTTTAGCAATATAATCTTTCAACGCTTTTTTTAACTCAGGCATAGGATATTTATTTTCAATCTGCATTAACTGTTTGCGTATTTCATGATTTGGTGCGTGCAAAGAAATCGCTAAAGTTGATTGCATATCAATTGAAGCTAATTTGTTAATACCTGGAATAATTCCTGAAGTAGATACTGTCAAACGTCTTGCACCTATTTGGAAATTCTCATTAAAAATTTCCATAGCTTTTAGGACATTATCCAGATTTAAAAGCGGCTCGCCCTGCCCCATAAAAACAACATTTGTAACTTTTAGTCCGGTATCTCTTTGAATAGTTAATACCTGTTCAATAATTTCCTTATAAGTAAGATTTCTTATAAAACCTCTTTTACCTGTTGCACAAAAAGAACAATTAACAGCACAACCAACCTGAGAACTAACACAAGCTGTCAAGTTTGCACGGTTATCAAAGCGCATCAAAACAGTCTCGACACATTCACCGTCAGGATATTCAAGCAAGTATTTCAATGTACCATCAGAACTTTCCTGTTTTACTTTAATTTTTGTATCAGAAACTTTTGCAACTTGCTTTAATTCATCTCTGAACTTTACAGACAAATCCGTCATTTCATCAATATCTTTAACAGATTTTAAATAAACCCAATTATGAATTTGTCTTGCTCTAAATTTGGAAGCATGCAATTCATCTGTAATTTTTTCAATTTCTTTTAGCGTAAGTCCTGACAATATATTCATAATTAATCCTTTTTATATGGTATTTTTTGTTTGTAATAATCAATAATTTCAACCATTGCATGAAGCATCATAGCAACTGGTTCAACTTCTTTTCGCCATTCATAAAAACCGCAGCTTTCCGGTAAAATACTTAATGGATTATCCGGAAAATCTCTACATATCTGGGGTCTATTTTCATAATCTGAGCAGCGCTTACAATCATTTAATTTCGGGCAGTGATAAAAATAAACAGGCTCATCTACATTGTCAGAAAGAAGTTTTAAATACTCAGGGTATATTTTTTTTGCCTCTTCTGTTGTTTTATAAGGTATAAAAATACTCATAAATTGTTTTGCGAATTTATCACCATTTTCAGCTTTTTTCTTTAATTCTTCTGGGGAAAATTCAGAACAAGCTAAATTGCAACAAGTAGCACAACCTTTGCAATGGAAATTTTCTCTATAAGCAATAATTTCACGCCATTTTCTATAAATCTCGTGAGAAATATCATTTTCAAACATTTCTAAAACAGATGCCTGCCACTGCTCTCCTTTTGAATTTTCATCAAACTGATCAAAAATATCACCATCTAAATTTGATGGTTTAATTTCTTCTACACGTTTTTGAATAGCATCCATGGATTTCAAAAAAATCTCACGATACCTCTTTTTCATACTATTTAATGTTCCATTCAAATCAGTCATAATAAAATAATAACACGAATTTTAAGTATTGTAAAAATTTTATCATATATGTAAAAAAATTTTCTTTTTCAACTTAAAATGTGAAAGTTAAAAGGATTTACATATGAAAATATCTGCAATAAATATGCCTATATATTTTAATGGGCAAAATAATGATTATAAAAAAGAAATAGAAGAAAAATCTCATACAACGCTAAAACTTGCAATAGGAACAGCTATTGCAGGTGCCGGAATGCTCGGGGCATATTACTTTACTAAAGGTAAGAAAACTCCAAATACAAAAACCGTTAACGAAAACACAAATATAAATCCATCAACAGAAAATATTAAAGAAAAAATTAAAGCTATTTCTGGGATAATTGATAAAACAAGCAACGAAATTACAGAAAAACTTCCTGAAAATATCATAAATACAATAAATAATATAAAAATTAAAACTCAAAACTTTAAGGAAAGAATTATATCTATACTGGATAACGGGAAAACAAAAGTAGAATTTTTAGGCAAAGAAAATAGTAAAATATTAAAAAAACGTATATACATAACTTCTGATGGCGAAATTCAAGGGTCAATTACAAATTTTAATGACGGGAAATCCATTTTAGAAAAATTTAATCACAATGAAAAAACTAATATTCATAAAAAAATATTTTTAGATAAAGATGGTAAAACTCTCAAAACACAATTATCAGCAACAAAACTTCAAACATCAGCAAATTTCCCAATGGGATTTAAAAATATAACAGAAATTACAGAAAAAGGGAAAGCTCCTCTTATAAGAACTACTGATTTTTATTCTGATATGAAGCCCAAACAAACAACTTCAAACGGCAGAAAAATAATATATGGATATACAGCTGCACAATCAGGCGAAATAGTAGGTCATGCTTTTTCAAATAACAATAAATTTATAGTAAAATTCATCAATAATCCTAAATTCCAAAAAGAATTTAATACTATTGATGAAATTTATACTTGGGCTAAAGGTAATTTTAAAAAGAGATAATCTTGATTAAGAAATATCCCATCTTCCGCAAGTTCCGCCCCAGCGAGCAATGATATTACCTTTAATATCTTTAATTTTATCAACATGGTGAATATCCTCTCCACCTTCAACAATTGTAATTACTTCACAATTATTAGAACATCCTGTACAATCACAAGTTATTGAGTGGAAATTCATTTCTCCTACTTGCCAACCTTTGAATGTTGTATGAGCATCTGTATACTGGTGATTTTCCATGGCTAGCAATGCTGCACCAATTGCACCCATTGTCTGGTGATGATCAGGAACAATAACCTTATGTCCAAGGGCTTCTTCAAAAGCTTTTACCATCCCGGAATTCGTTGCAACCCCTCCTTGGAATGAAAAAACAGGTAAAAGTTCTTTACCCAAAGCAAGGTTAGCAAGGTAATTGCGAACAAGAGCCTGACAAAGTCCATATAACAAATCTTCTACAGGATAACCCAATTGTTGTTTATGGATCAGATCACTTTCTGCAAAAACACCGCAACGTCCTGCGATACGAGCAGGATTTTCAGATTTTAAAGCAGTATCACCAAATTCCTCAATAGGAACATTCAATCTTTGAGCCTGATGATCAAGAAAACTTCCTGTACCTGCAGCACATACAGTATTCATAGCAAAATCTGTTACAATACCATCACGAAGGATAATAATTTTACTATCTTGACCACCTATTTCCAAAATAGTCTGTACACCCGGCACATTAACACTTGCAGCTACAGCATGGGCTGTAATTTCATTTTTAATAATATCAGCACCAACTAAAGCACCTGCTAAATTACGACCAGAACCTGTTGTTCCAACACCCATTACATCATAATCTGTAATTCTTTTAGCATATAACTCATTTAGACCTTTTTGAACAGCCATAACAGGCTTACCTGCAGTTCTTAACATGTAACTATCTACATATTTTCCCTTTTCATCTACCAATGCTAATTTTGTTGTAACTGATCCTACGTCTATCCCTAAGTATACTGTTAAACTCATATCCTTCCCTCTATTTATATCTCAATAAATTTATAGTAACACAAAAAAAATAAAAAAGCCCATAATAAAATGGGCCTTTTTTTAATCTTTAGATTCTCCAGGAGTATATTTAGTATAAATAGGATTTCCTCCTTGTAAAATATTTTTTAAACTATCCCAACCTGCTGCGGACCACCCACTAAAGGTGCCATCTGATCGAACCTTAACCATAAAAACATCCGCTCCATACTGATTTGGTTTAGACATACCATTTGTATCAAAGGTTATCGTTGCACACATAGATTCTGTCCATTCATAAATTACAGGATTACCAGAACTATCAACTATCGTATTACCATCTGAATCATATTGATAACCTGACGTTTTATATTCACAAGAAGTCTTTTGTGTTATTGAAATTAAAGAAGCATCTTTTAACACAATTATAGGATAATTTACCCAAGATTCTTGTGAAATACCATTTTCATCATATAAAGGAGATGCATAAATTAATTTATAACGAAATTTACTACAATCCCCTGAAGATTGATTTTTGCATAAATATGCACCGTCAAAATATTTTGCAAAATTTTCTGCGACCTCTGCAGATGTCTTACTCGGGTCAAATAATCCGGTTATATCGGCAACAACCCCATTATCTGCTTGATATTTTTGAACAGCCTGACTAATTATGGAATAAGATTTTTTAGCTCTTGTAGCAAGCTCTTTATTTTTATAATTCGTAATTAACGCAGGTAAAGTCATTGCAGCAACAACACCAATTATTCCTAATGTTATTAAAACCTCTGCAAGCGTAAAACCTTTTTTATTATTTTCGTGATGTGCTATATCACCATAATAACACTTTTTATTTTCTTTTTCAACCCCCCGAAAGCTTTGTATAGAGAGCTTTAAATCGCCCCCCCCCCGAAATTCTTAAATCTTTTCATAACTAGCTCCTTTCCTATTAATATATTTATTATAACAAAATAGCTCTACTTTTTCAAGCAGAGCTATTTTTATATGAGATAATACTCATTTCCCTATTTATTTGATGGAATTCTCATTGCATAGAATGAACGAATTACGAAAATCAATGCAATAATTAAGAATATCCAACCTGCAATTGGAGCAAGATTTCTGAAAGATTCAGAAATTGCAATTTCCATTGCTAACAATCCGAATAATGTTGTAAATTTAATAATCGGATTCATTGCAACTGATGATGTATCTTTAAATGGATCACCCACAGTATCACCAACTACAGTTGCTTCGTGAAGCGGAGTTCCTTTTTCTGCTAAGTCAACTTCAACAATTTTCTTAGCATTATCCCAACACCCGCCTGCATTTGCCATAAATACAGCTTGGAACAAACCGAATACGGCAATTGCAATTAAGTAGCTTACGAAAAATGCTACAGGAGCTGATGTCTTGCAGCTTGGAGCTGATAGACAAGCAAATGCTAATGCAAATGCAAATAATGCGATGAAGATATTAATCATACCTTTTTGAGCATATTGTGTACAAATTTTTACAACTTCTTTTGAATTTGCAACATTTGCACTTTTTGAATTTGCATCATCTAATTTAATATTATCTTTAATATATTCAGTTGCAGAATATGCACCAGTTGTAACAGCTTGCATAGATGCACCTGAGAACCAGTAAATTACAGCACCACCAGATAATAAACCTAGTAATGTGTATGGGTTCAACATATTCAAAATCATTTCAGGTTCAATACCTAAAGTTGATTTAATTACAAGAATTAATGAGAAAATCATTGTTGTAGCACCAACTACAGCTGTACCGATTAATACAGGTTTAGAAGTTGCTTTGAATGTATTTCCTGCACCGTCATTTTCTTCTAAGTATTTTTTAGCATTTTCAAAGTCAGGTTTAAAACCGTATTCTTTTTCGATTTCTTCACCAACATTTGGGATATCTTCAATTAAAGATAATTCATAAACTGATTGGGCATTATCAGTTACAGGACCGTAAGAATCAACAGCAATTGTAACAGGTCCCATTCCTAAGAAACCGAATGCTACTAAACCGAATGCGAATACAGACGGATAAATCATTACAGCTTCAGGAATATGAGTAGATGCAACGTATGCAAGTCCCATCAATAATACAATTACCATACCAATCCAGAATGCTGAGAAGTTACCGGCTACAATACCTGAAAGGATTGTCAAAGACGCACCGCCTTCACGTGAAGCTGTAACAACTTCTTCAGTATGTTTTGCTTTTGGAGAAGTAAATATTTTAGTAAATTCAGGAATTAATGCTGCACCTAAAGTACCGCAAGAAATAATTGTAGATAATACTAACCATAATTTACCGCCCATATCAGATAATAACCAGTGGCTAACACCAAAAGTCATTACAATTGATAAAATTGAAGTTAACCAAACTAAGTTAGTTAATGGTTTTTCAAAATCGAATTTTTGAGTTTTTGCTGCATAGAATTTATCAACAACACCGTTAATCCAGTATGCAACAACTGATGTAACGATCATCAAAAATCTCATTACGAAAATCCAAGTCAATAATTGAACTTGATTTTCAGCGCCTACAACAGCTAATAGAATAAATGAAACAAGAGCAACACCTGTTACACCATATGTTTCAAAACCGTCAGCTGTAGGACCAACAGAATCACCAGCGTTATCACCTGTACAGTCAGCGATTACACCAGGGTTTCTTGGGTCGTCTTCTTTGATACCGAATTGAATTTTCATTAAGTCAGATCCAATATCAGCAATTTTTGTAAAGATACCACCTGCTACACGAAGAGCAGAAGCACCTAAAGATTCACCGATAGCAAAACCGATAAAACAAGCACCTGCAATTTCACCAGGTACAAATAATAAAATTGTTAACATTAAAATAAGTTCAACTGATACTAAACATACACCAATTGACATACCTGCTTTTAAAGGAATATTTAAAATATTTAAAGGGTTTCCTTTTAAAGATACAAAAGCAGTTCTTGCATTTGCTAAAGTATTCATTCTAATACCGAACCAAGCAACTGCATAAGATCCTAAAATACCGATTACAGACCATGCAAGAATAATTAATACATGACTTAATGGCATATGTTGTAAGTAACCGAAGTAAAATGCGATACATAGACCGATTAATACTTCTAATACAAGTAAAAATTTACCTTGTTGAATAAGGTAAGTCTTACAAGTTTCAAAAATTGTATTACCCACTTCAGCCATTGCTGAGTGAACGTCCAATTTTTTAATTCTAACAAATTCAATAAATCCGAATATCAAACCGATAACTGAAATAGCAATCCCGATTAATAAATAGTTAAAGAAATCAGGATTAGCTTGTCTGATATTAGGAACAACTAAATCTGCTTCACTTGCTAAAGCAGGTGAAACTCCCATCAACAAAGTTGCAAACATTGCAAACAATGCCTTTGGTGAAGTTAAATTTTTAATCATGAGTTCTCCTTCACTAATATAAGTTGTCACTACTACTACTTAAACTAATAAAAGTATTATAGAACAAATTAACTATTTTAACAATATGTTTGATTAAATATCCTATAAACGTATAGGATAATCCTTTGAAACATTCCATCCATCATATTGTATTAAAGCTCCGCAATCAGCAGGTTTAGTTTTACAATGCTCTAAAAGATAAGTTCGAGTTGCTACTGATATTTTTTTTGAATCATTAGTAAATTGAAACGGCATATAATTAGCAGATGGACCAAGCGTCATTTTAAATAAAAACTGATCTCGTCCTGCCTTATTAGGATTTCCAGAGCAATTATAATCATACCAACCATGAATATTAACGTAAGAAGAAGTTGTCCCTCCTGTTAATATTCCAAAACAAGATCCATCAGAAAAAACATATCTTGAATAAGTATCACCTGAATCAGAAACATCTAAGTCAACTGTAACATCAAGACATTCCCTGGGAGCACATTTTCTTATTCCTTGAAGATATTTAAATAAATATGCATTAAAAAAGACTTCATTTTTCTCAATTGAAGAAGTGGTGCCAACATTTTGAGGAGCATAATCCCAAGTTGATAAATCTCCATTTTCGGACTGTGACATTTCAATAGCATTCATAAAAGTTGAATAGAATTTTTTTAGCCTCACTTCAACTACTTTTTTTCTGTGATTAGCAATTAATCCAGGAATCGTTAAGGCAGCAACAACACCAATTATTCCTAATGTTATTAAAACCTCTGCAAGCGTAAAAC
>CAJMDF010000041.1 GCA_905212085.1 uncultured Clostridium sp. | reverse complement strand
TTTATAAAAAATTTTTTTATCTTTGAGTAAAGAAAAATTAATTATTTTGAATTTAATTTAGGAATTTATATAATATTATTATGAAAAATTATGATTTAATTGTTGTAGGTGGAGGAACTGCGGGCTGTTCTGCAGCATATAATGCAGGAATAAGAGGACTTAAGGTATTATTAATTGAAAAGAATATACACTTAGGTGGAACAATTACTTCTGCTCTTGTTGTTCCAGCGATGAAATCAGGTGAACACCAGATTAATACTGATTTTTATAAGGCTTTAATCGATGAATTGCACTCAATAGGAGGACAAGCTACTTATCAAAATAATCCGGGCTGGTTTAATCCTGAGTTAACAAAAATTGCTCTAGATACTCTTATGGCAAAAGCTAATGTGGATGTGTTTTTTGACACTCATATAAGAGATATAATTATAGAAAATAAACTAATAAAAGGAATTATTATATCTAAAGAAATGTTATCTGTATATAACGATAAGATAGAACATAAAAGTAAAGAATTATCTGTATATATCGACGCGAAATATATAATTGATGCAACAGGAAATTGTGAAATCGGAAAATTATGTGGTTGTGAATTTTTAGAAGAAAAAAATGAAAATCAACCTGTAAGTTTAAGATTTATGATGGGTGGAGTTGATGTTCCACGCTTTGCAAGATGGCTTGAGGAGTATGATACAGATAGAAATGTTACTACTGTAGAGAATATTGATGGTTTTATACACTTATCTACAGCCTATACTTGGGATAAGGATAAAAAGTGGGCTTTAGCTCCTTTGTTTGATGATGCTGTAGATAAAGGTATACTAAAAGACCACGATAGAAACTATTTTCAAATATTTACAGTAGCAGGAATGCTTTCTACTATAGCCTTTAACTGTCCGAGAATTATTGACTATACAAAAACTTTAGATGTTGAAAATATGTCAAAAGCTTTGCAATTAGCTCGTAAAAACATATTTAGACTTGCAAATTTTTGTAGAATTTATTTCCCAGGTTTTGAAAAAGCTTATATAACAAATATTGCAGATATGCTTGGGGTAAGGGTTTCAAGAAGGATAAAAGGAAAATATGTATACACAATTGATGATGTAAAGTCTGGCAGGACATTTGAACATCCTGTAGTAGTTTCAAATTATCCTGTAGATGTACATTCTGATAAAAAGGATTCATCAACTCTTGAGATGGTAAGAGATTATACATTACCTTTAGAAAGTCTTATGTCTGCTGATATTGATAACTTATTTGTTGCAGGAAGATGCATTTCTGCAGACTTTATGGCACAAGGTGCTTTAAGAGTTCAATCAAGTTGTTTTTCTATGGGAGAAGGAATAGCTAAATATATTGCTAGTCTTTTTGCTTAACTTTATTCATAAGAATTTGAGCTGCATTAAGTAAAGGATCTATTGTTGGGGAAAATGGTGGAGCATAAGTTAAATCATTATTGTAAAATTCTTCAACAGTCATACCTGCTAAAAGTGCTGCAGCAAGCGCATTTATCCTTTTATCAGCATCACCGCACCCAATAGCTTGAGCTCCAAGCAATTTTCCAGATTCATAATCAGCAATAAGTTTTAATGTTATATTATTAACATCAGGCATATACCCTACTTTATCATTTTTAGTAACAGTGGCAGTCACTGGAGTATACCCAAGTGATGTTGCTTTTTTTTCTGTTAATCCGGTCATAGACATAGTTAAATTTAAACATCTTGTAACTGCAGACCCTAATACTCCTAAGAATTTATCTTCGCCTCCGCAGGCATTAATTGCAGCTGTACGACCTTCTTTATTTGCATTTGATCCAAGCGGCATCCATATTTTTGAATTACTTATTACTAAATTCTCTTCAACACAGTCACCACAGGCATAAATATCAGGAATACTTGTCTCCATTCTTTCATTTACTCTTATGGCTCCTGTCACACCTAATTCTATTCCTGCATCTTTAGCAATTTCTACATTAGGTTTGACTCCTGTGCACAAAATGACAAAGTCAGTATTAAATTCTTTGCCGGAACCTGTTTTTACAGTGTGCACTCCGTTTAAGTCTCCTGAAAATTCTGTAACAATTTCTGATGTTAGTATTTCAAAACGTCCATTATTAATTGAATGTAATTGAGTTTGAATTAATGCAGACATATCTTCATCAAAAATAGGCATTATATAAGGAGAATACTCAACTAAAGTAGCTTTTAAGTTTTGTTTAACCAAAGCCTCTAAAAGTTCAATACCTATATAACCTCCGCCAACTATTGTGCCGTGTTTTGATTTTAATAATTTTTCTTTAATAGAAATGCCATCTTCTATTTTTCGCAAAGTAAAAACATTTGGCAGGCTTACATTTTTTATTTTTGGGATTATAGGTCTTGCACCGGTTGCAATGATTAATTTATCATATTCTGTAATATTAGCTCTTTGAGTATCCAAATCTTGGATTAATACTTGTTTAGCTTCAGGAATAATCTTCACAGCTCTATGTTTTAGATGAACATGCACTCCTTTTTTTTCAAATTCTTCCGGGGATCTTACCAATAAAAGTCTGTAGTCTTCGAAATTTCCTTCAATATAATATGGTAGTCCGCATGCTGAGTAAGAAATATGCGTATCATCAGTGTATAAATCAATATTTGCATCTGGCAATAATCTTCTTGCCTTTGCAGCAGCTTTTGCACCTGCTGCTACTCCGCCTAAAATTACAATTTTCATATGCTAAATATAGTATTAAACCAAAAATTTTTCATTAGGCAATTAGTTTAGTCCAGATGTGTTTAAAATAACACCTTTCATAAATTCACAATATGCATCAATATCTTCTTGTGTTTTTTCTACTTTATCAACTAAATTTGTTATTTCCACAACTATTTTTTCATTTTTTAAGTCATCAAACATGATACACACTCCAAAATTAAATTAATTACACAATATAATTCGGCAATTTTTTATTAAATCTTTAAAGAAATTATCAACATTGTTACATATTTTAAAAATTAAGCAAAAAATAATATTTTCAAATTTTAGACTTTACAAGGAGTAATCATGAATAGCAGCATTTCAAATACGTGTAGAACAAATTTTTGTGGATTAAAAAACAATAATTGTCTAAGAAAAGCTAGAGCATATGCAAAAGATTCTGGACAAAAAGAGATATTTAAAAAAGCTCAAAATATAGTCAATATTCTTGCAGGAGATAGCTTATCTTTAAACGTAAGAGCGAATAAACGACCTATTGAGTGCATGCATGTAACTATTTTAAATAAAAATTATTTGGACAAAGATAAATTTATAGGTCGTATTGAATATTCTTATCCAGGAAATGATTCCATTGGTAAAGCGACTTTTGAAGCTTTGAAAAGTTTAGCAAACAAAACAAGCAACATTCATAAAACCGTTTTTAATAAATAATTAGTCTATTTCATTGTATACAAGTTTTTTACGTAAATTCCATTGACAAAGTGTCAAGACAAGAATTAATAAAAATAGAACATACGCAATTGCAGATGCTTTCCCTACATTAAAATATTCAAAGGCATTTTTATAAATTGCATATACTAAGACATTTGTACTATCTAAAGGTCCTCCCTGAGTCATTAAATATATTAAGTCAAATATTTGAAATGAAGATATAGCTGTAATAATAACAACAAAAAATATAGTTGGTGATAATAGTGGTACAGTAACGTTTTTGAACGTTTGGAAAGCATTAGCGCCATCAATTTTTGCAGCCTCGAACATACTCTGAGATATTCCTGCAAGAGAAGATAAGAAAATTACCATATTGTAACCGATCAATTTCCACACAGATACAATAATTAAAGCTGTCATGGCATAATGAGCATCATATAACCAATTTATGTGTAAATGTAAAATGTGATTTAATAAACCTATATTTGGGTCAAATATCCACTCCCAAACAACGCCAATTACTATCATAGGAGTTATAAACGGTAAAAAATATGCAGTTTTATAAAATTCAGCCCCTCTTATTTTTGAGTTCAGTATGCATGCTAAAATCAACGGGATTATTACCCCTAATACAGATGTACTAACAGCAAATACAATTGTATTCCATAATATTTTAAAGAATAATGGTTCGGAAAAAATTTCCTTGTAATTATCTAATCCTACAAATTGGATAGGATTTAGCAGATCCCATTTTGCGAAACTTAACCCAAATGAACAAATTACAGGGATTATAATAAAAATAATAGTTCCGATTAATGCCGGAAATATAAATACCCAACCTGCAAAGCGTTGATTATTAGATAAGTTATCAAGAAAATTTTTCATGCTATAATTATACAATAATTAATAAGGGGAGAACTTAATATGAAAAAATATGAACACGCATTTGGTAAAAATGATATTAGAGGCATATATGGTGAAGATATAACAGAAGAATTGTATTACAAAACTGGACGAGGTTTTGTAAATTGGCTAAAAAAACAATCAGGTAAGAAAGAATCTGATATGTGGATTACAATTACAAGAGATGCAAGACTTCATTCTCCTGCATTGGAAAAAGCCTTGACTGACGGGATCATTTCTACTGGTGCAAATGTTATTCATTTAGGCTTAGCCCCGACTCCTATCGGTTACTATTCTGAAGTTGTCGGAATTCCAGGATATGAAATACTTGCAGCTGCAATTATTACTGCTAGTCATAATCCCAAAGAATATAACGGACTTAAAATGACTTATAGCCATAGAACACTTACTGAAGCTCAAATTTCAGAAGTAAAAGACTATACTTTTAAAGAATTTGAGAATAAAGAAGATATAACATCTTCAAAAGGGAAAGTAACTGATTACAATATCATTCCAGACTATATAAAAGATATGGAAAATAGGTTTGGTAAAATCGGTGAAGGTGTAAAAATTGTAGTTGATAGTGCAAATGCTACTGGCGGTGTTGTAGGGCCTGAATTATATAAAAAACTCGGTTGTGATGTGATAGAGTTATTCTCAACTCCTGATGGAAATTTTCCAAATCACCATCCAAATCCTAGTGTTGAAAAAACTCTGGATACATTAAAAGAGGTTGTTGTTGAAAACAAAGCTGATGTTGGTATAGCATATGACGGTGATAGTGACAGAATCGGAATTATAGACCAAGACGGAAAATTTTTAACAGGAGATAAATTACTTTTAATTTATGCAATGGATTTAATTGAAGATTGTAAAAAAACAGGTACTTGTCCAACTGTTGTAAGTGAGGTTAAATGTTCTCAAGTTCTTTATGATCAAATTAACAAACTTGGCGGTAATGCAGTTATGTGTAAAACTGGTCACGGATATATTAAAGATAAAATGAAAGAAACAAATGCAATGCTTGCAGGTGAAATGAGCGGACATACATTCTTTAAAGATAGATATTACGGTTTTGATGATGCAATATATGCGGGCTGCAGAATTATTGAAATTATAGCTAAACATAAAAAAGTAAATCCAAATTTCAAAATCTCTGATATGTTAAAATCTTTTGATGAAGTCTGTTCATCTCCAGAAGTTCGTTTTCCTTGTCCAAACGAAAGGAAAAAAGAAGTTTTAGAAAAATTTAAACAATGCGTTGAGTCAAACAAGAATATGTTTGGATCTGAAATCAAAGAAATAATTACTCTTGATGGTATGCGAATCGTATTTGATGGTGGATTCGCACTTATTAGACAAAGCAATACTGAACCGGTGTTTACATTAAGATTTGAAGCAAAAAATAAGGAAGAATGCGAACAATTCAAATCTTGTATGATTAACACATTAGAAAATATTTTAAAATAAGATAGCAATACTTGTTCTAAATAAGAATTATTAGCAAGTAAAGATGCTGACAGGAAAATACTTAAAATTTAAGAAATTAAACAAAAGATTACAAAGCACTTGCATTGTAATCTTTTTCTTGTTATTATTATTTTTGTCAGAAAAGTTACTCACGAATATTTTACCATAGGCTTTAATTAGCTTTATTTTGGTATATTCGTTTATATACAAGATTTATTAATTAACATGAAAGGTAAAAATCAATGGATTTAGAAAACAAAGAAGAAATGACAGTAGAAGAAGTTACTGCAGTTGAAGAAAAAACTGAAGCTCCTGCAGAAGAAGCTGCTGAAGAAAAACCTGCCCGTTCAAGACGTGGACGCGGTAAAAAACAAAAAATTGAAACAACTGAAGAAAAACCTCAATCAGAATGGATTGAACGTGTTGTTCAAATCAGCCGTGTAACAAAAGTTGTTAAAGGTGGTAAAAAATTAAGCTTTAGAGCTATTGTAATCGTTGGTAACAAAAAAGGACAAGTTGGCGTAGGATGTGCTAAAGCTTCTGAAGTTATTATCGCTATCCAAAAAGCAATTGCTGACGGAAGAAAAAATCTTATCACAGTTCCTATTTTCAAAACAACTATTCCTCACCCTATTACAGGTCGTTCAGGTGCAGGTGCAGTAATGCTTAAACCAGCTTCTCAAGGTACAGGTATTATTGCAGGTGGTGCAGTTCGTTTAGTTCTTGAACTTGCTGGTATTGAAAATATATTGGCTAAATCTTTAGGATCTAAAGCTCCTCTTAACGCTGCAAATGCAACTTTAGAAGCTTTAAAAGCTCTAACTCCATTTTCAGAAGTTGCTAAAAAACGTGGTTTAACAATGGCTGAATTATTAAACTAATCAGTTCGGTTATTGAAAGTAATTTAGAGAAAAAATAAATTTAAAAAGGATAATAAAAATGGCAAAAACAGAATTAAAACAAATAAAAATTAAACTTGTTAAAAGCCTTATCGGTGCTTCTGAAAAACAACGCAGAGTTGTTGCAGGTTTAGGCTTAACAAAACAAAACCAAGTTGTAGAACATTACAACAGTGCAACTATTTTAGGTATGGTAAACAAAGTACCTCACTTAGTTGAGATTGTAGAATAAGGAGACATGAGGTCATATTATGACCTTTTGTTTTTCTTAATTGCGGAAGCGAAAGCGAGTAATAAGAAAGGAAATTAAAAAATGACAATTACATTAGAAGATTTAAGACCTGCAGAAGGTGCTACACATAAAATTAAAAGAGTAGGCAGAGGCCGTTCATCTGGTAGAGGTAAAACATCTTGCCGCGGACATAACGGTGAAGGACAACGTTCAGGAAGCTCAGCTAAAAGAGGTTTTGAAGGTGGTCAAATGCCTGGTTACAGACAAATGCCAAAATTAAAAGGCTTCAAAATTATTAACCAACTAAATTATGCTGAAATTAACGTAGGTAGAATTGCTCAATATGGAATGAAAGAAGTTTCTTTAGAAATTCTTAAAGAAGCTGGCAGAGTTCACCCATCTTGCGTTGGTCTAAGAGTTTTAGGTAATGGCGAATTAAAAGATGCAATTACTGTAAAAGCTTGTTATGTAACACCATCAGCTAAAGAAAAAATTGAAAAAGCAGGCGGAAAGGTTGAGTTAGTATAATGGCACAAGGAATGAAAATGCCGACAACTGATGATTTAATGTCTATGTGGCAAGCTTCAGGATTAAAAGAAAAAATTCTTTTTACATTCTTGATGATTGCAGCATTCAGATTTGGGGTGCAAATGCCTTTGTTTGGGATTAATAATGAAATTTTCTCAAATATTGCTCAAGGAAATAACATCATTGGATTTTTAGATTTATTTTCAGGCGGTGCTTTAGGAAAAGTTTCAATATTTGCCTTAGGTATTGGACCATATATTACATCATCAATTATTATCCAACTTGTTTCTGTAGTAATTCCTTCATTAGAAAAACTTCAGAAAGAAGAAGGGGAAGCAGGCAGAAGAAAGCTGTCACAGTATACACGTATTTTTACTGTTGTATTAGCTGTGTTCCAGTCTTTAATCTTTATGTTATACCTGCATCATTTACCTGGAGCAGTTTTACCTAATGTTAATCCAATTATGTTCTTTATAAGTTCTATTGTTGTATTAACTGCAGGATCTGTTCTTGTAATGTGGATTTCAGAACTTATTACTGAAAAAGGTATCGGTAATGGTGGTTCGTTAATCATCTTTATTGGTATTTTATCAGGTATCCCGATTTACGCATCAAGGACAGCTCAAATTGTTGCCAATAATTCAATGATGCAATTAGGATTAGCAGTTTTATTACTTATTTTCTTTGCAGCAATGGTATTTATTGTAATTATGCAGGAAGCTGTAAGAAAAGTAATTATTGTTAACCCTAAAAGACAAGTCGGGAACAAAGTATATGGCGGCATGAATTCGTTTATTCCGTTTAAACTTAACCCCGGTGGAGTTATGCCAATTATCTTTGCTATTGCAATTTTATTGTTCCCTTCAACTGTTTTAAGTTTGGTAGGACAAGCAAATTTCAAAAATGAAGCTGTAAAAACTATGGTTATTCATTTGACTCAAGTATTGAGTCCTGATGGTATTCCATACTACGTTTTGTATTTCTTATTAATTGTTGCATTAACATTTTTCTATGCTTCAATTATGCCGAATATGCAGCCAAAAGATATTGCGGATAACTTAAAAAAATACGGTTCATCTATTCCTGGTGTTAAACCTGGAAGACCAACAGCAGAAGCACTGGATAAGATTTTAACAAAAACAACATTTATCGGTGCTATGGGACTTGGTATTATTGCATTAGTTCCGTCACTTGCAAGTTATATTACTAATATTAAAACTATACAAGGTATCGGAGCTACATCTTTAATAATCATGGTCGGAGTTGCACTTGATTTAATCAACCAAGTAAGAACTCATTTGTTGGCAAGGAACTATGAATCATTCTTAAAAGAATAAAATGATTAATAAATCTTTTAAAAGACCGCGATAAGCGGTCTTTTTTTATAAAAAAAAGCTCCCCTTATATATTGAGGAGCAAATACTGAGCAATCAGAAGAGTTGAGGATTTACATATACATAATATATTTTTTTTTTATGAATAACATTAGAGAAATTGATTAAAAATTATTTATTTTCTAATTATTAAGGATAATTAAGAATATAGTTATATTGGACAAATAAAAAAAAATAGCTTATAATAATATACAAATGAGGTTATTATGAGAGAATTAATAGAAAAAAACAGAAAAATTACAGTAGTACCTTCTGATTTTAAATGTGCTAATAAAGGTACTATTATTGATATTGATCCTAAATATTTTACAATAGAACTTGAATATGAACCGACAGGTATGTTGAGACATAATTATTGCGAATTTTATACACAAACATCGCATGGAACATTATATTTTGATTCATACCCAGAAACTATTGAAGGCAATATTGTTAAAATAGCAACTCCTGCAAAGCATAGATTTTTACAAAGACGTCAATATACTCGTATAAAATTTATGGAAGAATTAAATTTAGAATGTGACAATGTCTCACATAAAATTACAACTTTGGATATTTCCGCAGGTGGTATGAAAATTAAGACAAATGAAAATATTAATATTGAAGGATTATACAAAATATCCCTGCCTTTATCAGAAAAACAATCTGTTGAATGTTTATTTAGTCCTATAAGAATCGAAAAAAATGAAAATGGTGGTTATACTATATCCGGCAGATTTGAATATCATGATAACAAAGATAAAATGACATTAATTCAATATTGCACTAAAAGAAGTATAGAAATTCAAAATAAGTAAGATTAAAATACTCTTATGTCAATAATACTGTCATAGATACGAGGCATAAATATTTAATGAGTTTAATTAATTTATTAAGAAAAAATAATAGAAAATTTTTGTTCACTACCCCATCTCATGGACAAAAATTTTTTATTTTCAATAAGTTCAGAAATTTTTATAAAAAAGATATATCAGAAACAGATACTCATAATCCTCAAGAGGCTCTTTTAAAAGCTCAAGAAAAAGCCTCTAAAGTTTATGGAACTAAATATACCTATTTTTTAACAAATGGTTCTACAAGCGGAATTATTGCTTCTGTATTAGCGTGTACAAATAAAGGAGATAAGGTATTAATTTGGAGAAATGCTCATCCTTGTCATGAAAATGCAGTTAAGTTAGCAAATTGCGAAGCGATATATTATGATTTACCAATCAACAAGGATTGGGGAGTACCTGATAAAACGTTACCTGAAATTATAGACATTAAAGATGTTAAAGCTGTAATTGTAACATCTCCTACTTACGAAGGTATTGTATCTGATATAAAATCATTAAAAGCAGTTTGTGAAAAAAATAATGCACACTTAATTGTAGATGAAGCTCATGGCGCTCTTTACCCGTTTTCGGATAAATTACCGCAAAGTGCAGTAAATATAGCTGATTTTACAATTCAATCACTTCATAAAACTGCCGGAGGACTAAATCCTACAGCTCTTTTGCATGTAAATTGTAATATTGATGCTTCAAATGCATTATCTATTATTAATACAACATCTCCGTCATATCCTCTTCTTGCAACAATCGAAGCAAATATAAACTTTTTAAATTCTCGAAAAGGGAAAAAACACATTAATAAATTAATCAATAATCTTGAAAATATCAAAAAAACGGTTAAAAATATCGAATTTGGCGGAGATGACATAACTAAATTATTAATAAAAAAGGATGGTATTTCTGGATACGAATTATCTGAAATATTATTTGAAAAATACAATATTGAGGACGAAAAGACAAATAGTATTTCCACAATGCTATTGTGCGGAATTGGAACTTCTGAAAAAAAATTAAATTATTTAAAAAATGCTCTCATGAAATTGTAAAATATTTGTAACATTTATCCATATATTATTAAAGAAATTATAAAAATATACCGATAATCCATAGTGAAAGTTACTAAGGAAAATTGAAAGGTAAACGTCAACTATGGGAATGGCAGCAGGACAAGCAAGATTATTATCAATAACATCCCGTATGTCTGATAATGAGCTAAGAGCTCAAATGATCAACAACGAGAAAATGCGTCTTGCAACACAAAGCTCACAAGTTAGTGAAGCTTACACTACTGCATTGAATGATGCTCAGATGATGTTTACAAATTATGATGCTGATAATAATGCAACTTATCAACAGTTGACTTTTAATGCTTTAACAGCTTATAACCCTTATAACAACCAATATGCAATTTCTAATGCTTCTGGTCAAGTATTAGTTTCTGAACAGGACGCTACATATTATAAAGCTGCAAATGGTGATTTAAATAAATTCTTAGGGTATTACGGATTAGAAAATACTACAACATACTTTGAAAATTTAAATCAATATGCAAATGCCGATGGAACTATATCTTTTTCTACTGGAGAACAAGATAATGATGGAAACATGATACTTGGAAATACAGGCTATACATCAGAAATGTTACAAGCAGCTTATGAAGGTGTTGACGGCCATCTCGGTTACAATACTGTGAAAGCATCTGAAAATTACTATAATTACAATACTGCATTAACTAATTTTAATGAAGCTTATACTGCTTGGTCAGCTACTATTAGCTCAGAAATGGAAAATGTATTAAAAGGTACAATTCAAGGTAATGGTAAAAATCTTGAAACAATTGAAAATGATATAAAAGATGCAACAAATATTACAGCTATGAAAACAGCGTTGACAAATTTATCAAGTTTTGTAACTGAAGCCACAAAATTATCCCTTTCAAATACAAATTCAAAAAACTATTTTTCAAGTCTTCAAAGTAAAATAGAATTAGCAACCAATGGGAAAACTACATATACAGAAAAAGATAAATTCATAAGTTTTACAGGTGACAAAGATAACGGAACAATATCTATAGGTAATGGAGAAGATCCTGATTATCAAATCACTAAAACTACATCTTCCGGAACTGCAAGTTACACAGTATTAGCTTATGATGAAGAATCAGATTCAATGAAAACATTAACTGCATCTGATTATACTATGTCTTTTGCAGGGGATGGTACAATATCACTAACTATAGGGTCTGGTGATGAACAGACAAAATATACAGGTTTACCAAATTACTTCAATGATACTAGCATAGATAATTACACTGTGACACAAGAAGCACCTCTTGATATAGAATCTATGAGAAAAACTGGTAGTGATATTATTAGCAGTTTAAGATCATCAATATATCAAGTATGGAATCCGACTGCCAGCATATTTATAGATACAGAAAGTAATGAATATAAAAGATATGTTGAAACCGGTGAAGCATTAGAAAAAACTATCTTTGGAACTTCTGGAACCTTAACTCCGGAAGAATATCCAAATTTAGTAGATGTTTCTTGGTTACTTACAAATATGAATCAGACTCAAATTGATAATTTCCAACCAATTTTAGATGTAATAATGCTTGATAATATCATGAATACATATGGTGAAGTAAAATATGCTTGGATTGATAAAAGTAATGTAAGTGATTCTTATAACGAAAATGGAGATGCAAAAGCTCAATGGTATACTAATTTATTTAACAGAATGCAAAGCGGTGGTTACCAAGTATTACAAGACGGCTTAGCTTCTAGTTCAGAATGGATTGAATTTGCATTTGAAAGCGGTCTGGTTACATTAGAACAAGTTGACTCTAAATACAATTGGAATACTTTAATGTATTCAAGTTGTAGTGATATTACAGAACAAACAAATGATACTGCAATAACTATTGCAGAAGCTGAATACAATGCTGCAATGAATAAAATTGAAAATAAGGATAAAATGTACGATCTTGAATTAAAAAATATTGATACGGAACATAATTCCCTACAAACAGAATATGATTCTATAAAAACTGCAATTGATAAAAATATAGAAAGAACATTTAAAATTTATAGTTAATAAACTTATTTACACACGAAAACAGAGCTTATGCTCTGTTTTTTATTTTAATCTTAATAAGATATAAAGATTATGTAAGGAAATCCATAATCATATATTTTTTAGTTTATAATCATAATATAGATAAGACATATGGAGATAATTATAATGGAAACAGTAAATGAAATTCTTTCAAAATTAGAAAATGCAGATAATGTAACTAAAAATAGATTAGAAAATGAATTAGTTAATATAGGAACTTCTGTATTACCTCAACTTGTTGATGAGTTACAAGTTGTAAGAGGTATTAAAAGAGGTGTTGTTGCTATGACTCTAATTAGAATTGGTGATGCTTCCGTTAAATACCTAAAAAAAGCAGCTGAATGCAACAAAGATTTTGAATGGGTTGCAGAATACTTAATTAGAGAAATTGAAGGTTCTGTTGCTGCTTAATTAAAAAGTACTAAAATATTTGAAATAAAAAAGATCGATATATTCGATCTTTTTTTTATGGTAAAATTTTATTTATGGGGAAGAAAGCTTTATTATTTTACATATCACTATTTTTATTAATACTTGCATTTTCTATGACTGCAAATTATTTTGATTTCGACTTATGGGCGAGATTAATCGCAGGCATGGGAGTAATTGAAGGCGGTCATGTTCTGACGCAAGATTTTTTATCATATACTCCGGTTCACACTTGGTGGGATCATGAATGGGGCGCTGGGGTTATTTTTTATGCTTTCTTAAAATTTCTTGGACCTTACAGTCTTATCATTTTGCAAGCAGTATTACTATTTTTAATATTTTTTATCGCTTCTAAAATTATTAAAATCAGGACAAAAGAAACTCCATATAATATCCTATTTTACTTTTTTACACTAATGGCAGTTATGGAAAATCTAAATAATCCTATAAGATGCCATATGTTCAGCTTCTTATTTTTTACTTTGTTTATTTATTTACTGGAAAAAATTAGACAAGGAAACAATAAATTATTATTTCTCATTCCAATTCTTGTTATATTTTGGAATAATATTCATGGAGGTGTTGTATCAGGTCTCGGTCTAATTGCAATGTATGCTCTGGGGGAATTTTTAAACAAAAAATCTTACTTAAAATACATAATTACATTGATTGTTTCCCTACTAACATTAATAATTAATCCTTGGGGATATAAATATATTAAATTCTTATTTATGGCTAATACTATGCAAAGACCTTATATTATTGAATGGTGGGGACTATTTTCTAAGTATTATTTATTAAAACAAATTAAATTTAAACTATTTATGTTTGTATCTGTCATAGTAGAACTTATTACAATTTACACCAATATTAAATTTGAAGGAATTAAAATATGGTATGAAAAAGCAGATAAAGTTAAATATATTGTTCTTCTATCTACCTTGTATTTAGCTATTAGTCATGTTAAATTACTGCCTTTTTTCGCAATTGCGACAATTTGCTTTGTATATGAAGATTTTTATAACCTAATTAAAAATATAAAATTCCCTGCTTGGAAAGATAAAATTGTATATATATTTATCCTATGGATATCAATTTTTACTTTTTTAATAAAAGATTTTTCTGTACCTGTAGGTATGGATACGTACCCTGTAAAAGAGGTTGAATTTATTAAACAGAACAATTTAAAAGGGAATATATTATCAAACTTCGGATTAGGAAGTTATATTTCATACAAATTATATCCAAATAATTTAATTTACATGGATGGACGATATGAGGAAGTTTATTATGATTATATGGTTCCGGTGCTAAAAGAATTTTTCTTGGCTTACCCGAATTGGAAACAACTTCTCACTTATTTTCCTCCTGATATTATGATTTTAGAAAAAACATATCCTATATATAATGTAATTAAAAATTCAACAGATTGGCAAAACCCTTATGAAGGAAAATATTTTGGGGTATTTATATCTAAAAAAATTGCGAAAAAAAATTATAAAAAACCTACAGATGACATAAATTACTATAAAAATACACTATTTAATACAGGCATAAATTTTAAATAATAGTAAAATATAAATATGAATAAAAGTTTTAAATATACATGTTTATTTGGTGGTGGAGCTATTCGTGGCGTTTCTTATATTGGAGCAATAAAAGCTCTTGAAGAATTAGGTATTAGCACAACAACATTTGGAGGGTCTTCTGTCGGCTCTATTATTGCAGCTATGCTTGCAGTTGGATATACTGCAGAAGAAATGAAAGAAGTATTTTTAAAAGTTAATTTTGATTTATTTAAAGATATATCGATAGGTTTAGGTCCAATTTTTGCCCTTAGTAAAGGGGAAGTATTCTTAGAATGGGTAAGAGAGTTAATTGAAAGAAAATTTTACGGTGAAAACTATAAAAAAGGAGCAAATAGAGCTGTCACATTTAAAGATATAGATAAAAATCTTGTAGTTATTACGACAAATCTATCAAACTTTGAATGTAAGGAATTTTCTAAATTTGAGACACCTGATTACGAAATTGCTTCTGCTGTTAGAATTTCTTGTTGTATGCCAGGGCTTATGAAACCAATAGAATATAACAAGACATTACTTGTCGATGGTGATTTACAAAAAAGTTGGCCAATGTGGAAATTATCAAAAAATTTATTACCTTCTGATGAAAGAATTCTAGAATTCAGACTTGAAGGTTATTATGACACCAACGATATTTCCGGAATAGATTATGCAAATGCTGTGTACAGTTGTATGACTGCAATGTCAACAGCATTTATTACAAATATATATGCTAATAAAGATAAATTTGACTATATTGTTTTAAATACAGGTGATATAGTTGTTGTTGATTTTAATATTTCGGAAGATAAAAGGTTAGATCTAATTCAATCAGGTTATAATCAAACTATTAAATATTTTAATTCGATACTCCCAAATAAAAAAGTTAAAATAAAAAATAACTATGAAATAATATACTCACACATGCTTAAAATTCAAAAATTAATAAATTCAAGAAAAATTTTGAAAGCCAAAATACAATTAGGAGAGTTATTCATTGATATTTGTGACTTAAACAGCATTATAGACTTAGTTGACTATAACGATTTAAAAGAATTTAAAGACATGTTTTTAAAACATATAAATTATCCTCCACTTTTTGGCAAGATTACATTAAATAATGAAAATTTAATAAAAGCTGAACTCTCAAGAATAACCTCAAATATCGCGGATAAGCTTGAAGAGCTGACTTCTTATTTAGAATTGTATCCTATAAAATAAAATTGTTGACATTTAATTATTTTTGGGTTACTATAACTATGCTGAAACTAAGCAGTGACAATCAAATAAGCCCTGGTGGCGGAATCGGTAGACGCGTCGGACTTAAAATCCGGTTGGAGTTAAATCCAGTGCCAGTTCAAGTCTGGCCCAGGGCATTTTATAAAGAACCTTTTATAAGGTTCTTTTTTTGTTAAGAAATATTAAATAGCTGCAAAATGCAAGAATAGCAGGGGAATATTACTAATATAAAAATTTACATAAGCAATTTTATACATTAAATATATT
>CAJMDF010000040.1 GCA_905212085.1 uncultured Clostridium sp. | reverse complement strand
ATATTAAGATTATATATAATTTAAAGGAAACATTATGAGTAAATATTTATTAGAAGTTGGATGTGAAGAATTACCTTATAAATTTATCCCGTCTGCAATTCAACAATTAAAAACTGGTTTTGAAAACTTCTTGAATTCAAATAAAGTTGTATTTGAAGATGTTAAAGTATATGCAACACCGAGAAGATTAGCTGTAATAGTCTCTGGTCTTGAAAAAGAAAGTAAAGATGAAATTAAAGTTGTAAAAGGCCCTATTAAAAAAGTTGCATATGATGAAAATGGAAATTTGACAAAAGCCGGAGAAGGTTTTTGCAGAAAAAACGGTATTAATCCTGAAGATTTGTATATTGAAAATGATTATATCCATGCAAAAATTACAATTAAGGGTAAATCTATTGTTGAATTATTAAAAGAAAATGTTCCATCAATAGTTTTAAAATTGCAAGGATCTCACTTTATGAGATGGGCTGATAATGATGAAAAATTCGCTCGTCCGATAAGATGGATTGTATCTATTTTGGATCGAGAAGAAGTTAAAATTAAAATTATTGATAAAGAAAGCTCTAATGTGACACGAGGTCATAGATTTGCTCAACAAAATGTTTATATTAATAATCCGGATGATTACGTAGAAATTATGCGTAACTGCTGCGTAATTGTAGATCAGGAAGAAAGAAAACAAAGAATTATTGACAGAGCTAAAGAAGAAGCTGCTAAATTGGGTGCAACTCCTTATTACACAGATGATTTATTGGAAGAAGTAACATTTATTACTGAATATCCGGTGCCTGCTGTATGTGAGTTTAACCCTGATTATTTAAGATTGCCGGAAGAACTTGTTGTTACAGTAATGGCTGTTCATCAAAGATATTTTGCTTTGTATAAAGATGGTAAATTAATTAATAAATTTATCACTATGACAAATTATCTGGGGGATGAGTTTGAAAATATTAAAGCAGGTAATGTAAGAGTTATCAAAGCTCGTTTAGATGATGCTGTATTTTTCTTCAATGAAGATACTAAAAAGCCTTTAGCTGATTATGTTGAAGACTTGAAGGGTATTACATTCCAAAAAGGAATGGGCTCTATGTATGATAAGGCTCAAAGACTTGTTAAATTATCTAAATTAATGGTTGGAAACAATTCGACTGTTGAAAGAACTGCACTTCTTGCAAAAGCTGATTTGACAACAAACTTAGTATTTGAATTTACTGAATTGCAAGGATTTATCGGTGCTGATTATGCAAGAGTATCAGGTGAACCTGATTGTGTATGTGAAGGTATTAAAGAACATTATTTCCCTCTTAATGCAGATGGTGAAATAGCTGTTACAACTGAGGGGCAAATTGTTGGTATTGCCGATAAAATAGATACAATTTGTGCAGTATTTGCAGAAGGTAAAAAACCTACCGGATCTTCAGATCCTCTAGGTGTTCGCCGTGCAGCTTTAGGTGTTATTAGAACTATTTTAGCAAACGATTTAAAAATTGATTTGACTAAATTGATTACGGAAACTTTATTATTACTTCCTGTATCTACAGAGGGTGATAATTTTGCTGATAAATTTAAAAAAGCTGCAGGATCTTGTATTAGCAGAGTATCAGGTAAAGTTACAGATGAAATTTATGAATTCTTTATTCAAAGGTTAATAATATTCTTGTCTGAAAAATATTCTAAAAATGTATTAGAGGCTTGTGCAGCTAATAAAAATCCGCTTGTTGATTTAACAGATTATATTAAACGTGTAAAGGCTGTTTCAAAATTAAATTCGGAAGCTGTATTAGAAAGTGCTAACAGAGTATTGAGAATTTTAAAAGAAGATTCTAAAAAATCTGTTAATAAGAATTTATTTAAAGAACCTGCTGAGAGCATGTTGTTAAATCAGATTGAAACAGTGAGTGAAGATTTAGATTATGACGCTTATTTGAAGCAGTTAGAAGAAATTAATCCTTCTGTTGAAAAATTCTTTAATGATGTTCTTGTAATGGATAAAGATGAAAATGTTAAGGAAAACAGATTAGCTCTTCTAACTATGTTGAAAGGCAAATACAATCATTTAGCTGATTTCAGTAAATTATAAAGAATTGTAAACAATCATTGTAAAAAAGTAAATTATTTTTTTCAGGATACTTTACAATAGTACGAAGTAGGTAATAAAAAATTTAACAATAAATGGTAGGAGTCAACTTCATGTTAAACCGATTAAAAAATTTAAAAGTCGTAAAATCTTTAGGAAAACATATTAGCCCTAAATTACGCTGGCTGAATTTTATGAATCACAATATCGACAAATCATCTCCTGAATATATCAGAATGATTAGCGGAGTTGACGAATTGAAATCAAGTTCTGACGAACGTAAGCTGGAAGCAATGGTCAGAGAACAACTCAAAGAAGAATTCCCGAATATCGAGAACATGAAATCTTATGAGCTTCTTGTAGATGCCGTAATTTATAACTACAAGAAAAAACAGCTTCAAGCTATGGATGAGCTCGAAAAATAATATAATAAATACTCATCAAAATTAATAAAAGATAATATCCCTTAGGGGATGTTATTTTTTTTATAAAAATTTATTATGTTTTTTAATATGGAGATGAGTATATGAAAACTACAATTATTGGTGTTATTTTAAAAAATCGTTTAGAAGAAGCTATTGAATTTCAAAAGATTATCACAAATTATGGCTGTGATATAAAAACAAGAGTCGGATTGCATCCTGTGCAAAAAGATACTTGTGTAAATTCAGGCATTGTCTTATTAGAAGTTGTAGAAAAAGCAGAAAAATTAAGTAGAGAATTAAGTGAAAAATGGGAAACTCGGACTATGGAATTTGAATTATAACTTTTGTAAACCTTTTATTTTTAATATAGCAAAAATTTTTTTTAGGGTGTTTAATGCTAAAGGGAATTAGATTAGATGATAACGCCCATAAATACTCCACAATCGAATTTAATAGCTCAGGCGCTTTTGAAAAAGAAATCGCCAAACGGTAAAACAGAAGCTAATAATCCTAATAGGTCCAGTATTTTTTATATTAACGATTTCCATGGTAAGTCTATAAATATGGAAAGAACTATTACGGCTTCAAATGCATTTGATGCATTTATTCCTTCTGTACCTACAGATAAATTAAAGCTGTCATCAGGAGATATTCAATTGGGAGAGCCAGTTAAGGCAAATCAGGTTATGGTTGAAGCTCAAAATGTTATGGGTATTATGGCTTCAGCTATGGGGAACCATGAATATGATATGCCTAAACATATTGCTGAATTAATCCCTCAAATGGGTTATAAAATGTTAGCTTGCAATATAAATATTAAGCCTGATAACCCATTGTATAAAAAAGTTGAAAAATCATATATCCAAGAAGTTAATGGAAATAAATATGGAATAATAGGAATTACTCCTGTAGATTTATTCTCAAGGTTGAAATATGGTAAGTTGTTTGAAGATTTAAAAATTGATGGTATTGAAAGTACAATCAAAGATGTTCAAACAGAAGTTAATAAATTAAAGGAACAAGGTGTAAATCGAATAATCCTATTATCTCATGTTGGTTTTGGATATGATCAAAAAATTGCAAAAGAAACAGAAGGTATTGATATCATATTAGGCGGACATTCTCACAATTTTGTTCAAGATGTAAAACCAGGAGTTAATTTATTTAATTCTAAGTCAGGAGAACCTGTTGTTATTACACAAGCTGGTCGTGATGGAAATTATTTTGGCGTCTTGAATGTTGAATGGAATAACAATGGTGTAATGACAAAAGTTCAAAATAATGTGACAAGTACAAGAGGGTTTAAACGCAGTCCGGTTGTAAGATATGTATTTGAGAAAATCCTCGGAAAACCAAAAGTTGTAGGTGTAATAAATTCAGCACCACCTCCTCTTAAAAATGCGTCAATTGAACCAAGCGGACATGCAAACTTTTTGTGTGACTGTATGAGAGAAGAATTAGGTACAGATATTGCTCTATTTGGTTCTGCAACTATTAGAGGATTTTTTGAGCCTGGGAAATTAGATACAAGATGGCTTGAAGATATTTCTCCTTTCAAAAATAAAATGGTAGTTGCAAATTACTCAGAAAAAGAAATTGTAGATATGCTTAGAGTATCTGCAAAATCACTTGTTAATACAAATAACAAACCGGGAATTGTTCATGTTTCAGGATTAAAATATACAATTTCTAAAAATGGTGAATTAAAATCTGCATCTTTTGTTGATAAAAAAGGGAAAGAAACTCCGATAAATATTGATAATCCAAGAACAGATAAAATGTATAAAACAGCACTAACTGATTATTATGCACAGGGGCATGATGGTTTTACTATGCTAAATAAATATAAACAAGCTGAAAAAGTATATGATTTTGATGTGTGTAAATGTGTAGAAGATTATATGCAAAAGCATACTGAACCTATTGATATAAAAGATGATGGCAGAATAAAAATTATTGGTTAGTAGAGTTGAAACCTTTTGAATATCTGTTATAATAAATATATGGATTAAGAAAGGAGCGAGAAATGAAAAGATTTAAGAATGTCGGGGGGGGGGCAATTTAGAGCTTGTACTACAAAGGTTTTACGGGGTTGAAAATGTCATAAAAAAATGCTATATTAGTGACATGTTACATCACTATACAAATGAAAAAGGATTTACACTTGCAGAGGTTTTAATAACTTTGGGAATAATTGGTGTCGTCGTAGCAATGACAATGCCTACTTTAATTGCAAGGTATCAAGAGAAAGTTTGGACAACATCATATTTGCGTGTTTATTCAATTTTGGAAAATGCATATAAACGAGTTCAAGAAGACTATGGTACATATGAAAATTGGTCAGGTGCAACTATTACTATAAATTCAAGTGATGGAAAACCTGATACAACTTTATCAGATAGAAAAAAATTGTATGAATATATGATAAAACCTTATATCGAAATAAATGAAGCTTACCTCCCGAAAAATGACAATTGGAATAATACAGGGAAAAAAAATTGTTGGCCTGAGACATCTTATTATTTAGATAAAACTCCTTATGGGATATCTTCAGATGGTGAGTATAGATCAAAACCTGCGGTAAGTTTAAAATCAGGAGAATGTATTGTATTTGGATATTTCTTTGGAGATTTTATGGTAGATATTAATTCTCAAAAAGGCCCAAATACTTTAGGAAAAGATCAATTTATATTTACTTTTGATCCAGTGAAAAAAGAACGGATAAAACCAGGTTACTATCAGCGTTGGTGGACTGATACTGCGAACTACTGTGATGTTAATGACAGACATGGTTGGTATGCGGGTAGTTCTTGTGGTTTTTGGATAGTTAGAAACAAAAATATGGATTATTTGCATTTACCATTTAGTGAAGTTCAAAAACGTTGGCGAGGTGGAGTTTGGTAATAAAAAAACACCCTTTTCAAAAGGGTGTTTTTTTGTTCTATGTTATTTTCAGTTACACAGCGTAAACACTAACTTGTTTTCTGTCACGTCTGTGAGCTTCAAATTTAACTTGACCGTCAATTAAAGCATATAAAGTATCATCTGAACCGATACCTACATTGTTACCAGGGTGTACTTTTGTTCCTCTTTGACGAACAAGAATGTTACCAGCTTTAACGATTTCTCCGCCGAATTTTTTTACGCCTAAACGCTTCGCTTCGGAGTCACGACCGTTACGGGTAGATCCCATACCTTTCTTATGTGCCATTTTTATATTCTCCTTGTACTACGTACGTAGCTATAACTTACAATTATTTTAAGTATCGCCTGCCATACGATTTTTGTGCTACTGTTTCCGATATATTTTTATCGGCTTTTGTTTTGTCAATGTACTCGAGGTATTATTTAAAAATTTTTATGGTATATTTTAAATTTTTCCTCTCGCATCTGTTTTGTTTATCATTTTGATTAAGCTTCTTCAGTTGTTTCTGCTGATTTTTTCTGAGCTGATGTTCTGATTTTAGAAATCATTACTCTTGTGAAGCCTTGTCTGTGTCCTTGTTTTTTTCTGTAACCTTTTTTAGGTCTTTGTTTGTAGACAATAATTTTCTTTTCTTTGTCATGTTTAACGATTGTACCTTCAGCAGAAGCACCTGCAACGTAAGGTTGTCCTACTTTTGATTTTTTACCGTTAACGATCATTACGACTTTATCAAAAACTACTTTTGAATCTTTTTCGCCGTCTAGTAATTCAACATCAAGATATCTTCCTTCTTCTACTTGATATTGTTTTCCGCCTGTTTCTACGATTGCGAACATGTTTGTTTTCCTTTCTACTTGGGTTTCGTTTTTTCATTACAGCTTACGGGATTGCTTATGCCGTCTTTTGACGGGGTTGAACAATTTTGAAACATATTTTTTGCAAGATTTGATTATTTTAATGCACTCGGGTAAATTTACTCCGTTTTATATGTTTCAGAATGACTTGTCCCTCGCATCTGTTTCGCTTTAAAAGCTTTTGAAAAATTATTAACGAGTTACCGCATACTAATACATAAATATTATCACTTGCTCAATGCCCCTTGTCAAGCACTATTAACATTTATTAACTTTGTGTTTATAGTGTTTTGTTTGGGTTAAAATTATTTAAGAGGGAGAATTTTTGAAAAATGAAATTTACTGTTGAAGAATTAAGAGCAGCTACAGATGCCAAAGTAAAAGGAAATTTAGAAGGGGAATATGAAATTTCTACTGATACAAGAACTATAAAAAAAGGTGATATATATTTGCCGTTAAAAGGTGCAAGTTTTGACGGCGAAAATTTTTGTGATAAGGCAATAGAAGCAGGTGCTGCCGGTTGTTTCTGTACAAAAGATAGTTGTCCTTCTGATTTTTCAATGAAAGTTTCTGATTCTCTTATAGCTTATTTGAATATAGCAAATTATGCGCGTAAAAAATATAAGCCTGTTGTAATTGGAATTACAGGCAGTTCAGGTAAAACAACAACTAAAGAAATGGTGTATTCAGTTGTTTCTGAAAAGTTCAGGGCCCATAAAACATATTCAAATCATAATAATGAAATAGGTTTTTGTCAGACAGTTCTTTCAATGCCTGAGGATACTCAAGTTTTAATTGTGGAAATGGGTATGAGAGGGGTTGGTGAAATTGAATTGATTACCAAATATGCTGAACCAGATTACGCGATAATTACTAATGTTGGTTCTGCTCATATCGGACGTTTAGGTAGTTTGGACAATATTGCAAAAGCAAAATGTGAGATTACTAAATATTTGAAAAAAGCTCTTGTTGCAAATGATAGTGAACGAATTAAAAAGTTTGCAACTTTTTCAGGAGAAAAAGTTTTCTATTCAATTAATGATGTGACAATTTTAGAAAAAAGAAGCGGTTATTCTAAATTTGTATATAAAGATAAAGAATATGAGCTAAATGTAGAAGGCGATTATAATATTGAAAATTCTCTATCTGCTATTGAAATCGGATATATGCTAGGTATGTCCTATGATGAAATAAGACGAGGTTTGTCTAAGTATCACCCTATTGAAAAGCGTTGGGAATCTCAAAATGTTGCAGGATTTAATATCATTAATGATAGTTATAATGCTAATCCTGAATCAATGAAGGCTTCTGTATCTACATTTATTGAACTTTATCCTAATCCTGTTGTAATTTTAGGGAATATGGGAGAGTTAGGCGAAAATGAAATTGAATTTCATCGCGAAGTTGGAGAATTTATTGGTAAAAAATTTAAAGGGAAAGACGTTAAATTCTTAACTGTTGGAAATTTAGCAGAATATATCGGAAAAGAACTTTTAAAATATGGTTTTGATGTAATGCATTTTGAAGATAATATTGCAACATCTCGTTACATTCTTGATAATCTGAATGCTGGTATTACAATATTCTTAAAGGCTTCTCGTTCAATGAAGTTTGAAGAAATAATTGAGAATTTAAAAGGTGATGAAAAATCTCCAGATAATGAGATAAAAAATAATAAAGAAGTAGTGAAAGAGGGATAACAAATATGATAATGCTTGCAGTTGCGTTTTTACTAGGTTTAATATTATGTTTGCTTTTTGGAGTACCATATATTGATTTTTTGAGAAAGCACATGATTGGTCAATATGTAAAAGATTGTGCCCCCGAAGCGCACGCGAAAAAACAGGGAACACCTACTACAGGCGGAATTTTTATAATTTTAGCAATAATTTTAGGTTCTATTATTACTCTTGCAATGGCGCAAAGACTTAATACCGAAGCTTTTATCATCTTGTTAACTTTATTGTTTTATACATTCGCAGGCTTTCAAGATGATTATATAAAAATTAAAGGTAAAGGTAATGACGGTCTTACTCCTAGAGGAAAATTATTAAGACAAATTGCAATTGCAATGTTACCTACTTTGTATTTGATGATGTCAAAAGCAAGTGCAGGAGATGTTGCTATTGGACATTATATTTTACATTTAGGTTGGTTATATCCAATATTTGCGGTATTTGTAATTACAGGAGCATCTAATGCTTATAATTTAACAGATGGATTAGATGGATTGGCTGCATCTACAGGTATTTTTTCATTTTTAGCTTGTGCGCTTATTTGTTTATTTTCAGGATATCCTGAAGCTGCAATAATTTCTGCTTGTGTAGCTGGTGCTTTAGCTGGATTTTTAAAATATAATAAACCTAAAGCTCAAGTGTTTATGGGTGATACAGGATCATTAGCAATTGGTGGTTTGTTAGGAACTGTTGCGGTTATGGGTAAATTTGAAATTTTGCTTGTATTAATTGCAGGTGTTTTTGTTATGGAAACTTTATCAGTTATTATTCAGGTTACAAGTTTCAAAACAACAGGTAAAAGAGTTTTTAAAATGGCTCCTATTCATCATCATTTTGAATTATGTGAATGGAGTGAAAAGAAAATTGTTTGTGTATTTGCGCTCGTTTCAGCAATTTTATCAATTAGCGCAATAATTCTTTATGTCTTATTTAATAGAGGTATTTTATAATGAAATCAATATGTCCAAATTTGAAATTTTTAGATAAAAAAGTTTTGGTATTAGGATTTTCAAAAAGTGGTATATCTGCTGCGAAGTATTTAAACAGCCAAGGTGCAGATGTTTATATTACAGAATATAGAGATGAAAAACCGGAAGATGCTGAAAAATTAAAAGAATTAAAAGCTCTTGGGATAAATATTGAAATGGGCGGACATAGTGATGAGTTTATTAAAGATTCATATATTGCAGTTACAAGTCCTGGAATTCCGCCTCGTTCTGAGATAATGAATAAATTAAAAGAATATAAGATTAAAGTTATTTCTGAAATTGAATTAGCATATACGCAGACAGGAACTCCTTTTGTTGCAATTACAGGTACAAATGGTAAAACAACAACAACAGCATTGACTGCTCATATTTTATCAAGTGAGTACAAAGCTGAACCTTGCGGGAATTATGGAGTACCTCCTTGCGATTTGTTGGATAAAGATGTTGATTTTATGGTTTGTGAATGCAGTTCTTTTCAATTAGAATACAGTAATGCTTTTCAGCCTCAAATTTCAGTTTTTACTAATTTTACACCTGATCATATTGACTGGCATGGTGGTTTGGAAAATTATTTTAAAGCAAAAGCTAAGATTTTTAAATCACCTCAAGCTCCTGCTTTTTCAGTTTTAAATGCTAAAGATGAAAGGCTTTTAGAATTTTCTAAAGAATGTGACGGAACTGTATTTTTATTTGACGGAGAAATTGGAGATAATTGTTCATTTATAAAAGATGATACAATATTTTTCAAAAGAGATGGTAAAGTTGAAAAAATTATTGATTTAAAAGATTGTCCTTTAATTGGAAATCATAATTATCAAAATGTAATGTGTGCAGTGATTGTTGCTAAATTGGAAGGTATTTCAAATGATGACATAAAATCATCAATAATGTCATTTAAGGTCCCAGAACATAGACTTGAAAAATTTGCACAAAGTGGAAAAACAATTTTCTATAACGATTCAAAAGCGACAAATCCTGAAGCTAGTTTAGTTGCTATAAATTCTTTTAATAATTGTGATGTGGCTTTAATTGCAGGTGGACGTGATAAAAATACTGATTTAAAAGAATTTTGTGAAGCTATAAAAAAACATATCAAAAATGTTATTTTGATAGGTGAAGCAGCAGACAGATTTGAAGAAAATTTGAGAACTAACGGATTTGATAGCATAATAAGAGAAAGTACAATGCAAGATGCAATAGATAAATCAATTGAGTTAAATCCAGATGTTGTATTGTTATCACCTGCTTGTGCAAGTTTCGATATGTTTAGCGGCTATGAGGAAAGAGGAAAGGTATTCAAAGAATATGTCTTATCAAAGATCAATTAGAAGAGAACCTCATGATAACAGAGGCGATCAGCCTATTCAAAGTATTATAATTTCATCTCCTGACAAGACTCTTTTAATTGTCGTAGCTTTCCTTGTCATAATAGGTTTTTTAGCTATTTTTTCAGCTACAGCTCCTAAATGTTTAGATGAGGGAGGTAATCCTGCTCAATTTTTGATAAAACAATTGATTTGTTTTGTAGTAGGTTTTTTCGGTTTAAAGTTTTTTATGAATTATGATTATAAAAAACTTTCTGATTGGAACGTTATTGTAATGTCTTCAATTTTGTTAGCTTTAGTTTTGGTAGACTTTACCCCATTGGGTGTTGTTGTAAACGGTGCTAAACGTTGGATTAACATCGCAGGTTTTCAATTACAGCCTTCAGAGTTTGCTAAACCCGCAGTTGTTTTATTATTAGCTAGTGCTTTTAGGAAGGATGCTAATTTATTTGATCAAAATAAGTGGGTATGGGCATTTATTCCAATAATAGTTATGGCAGGTTTAATATTTATTCAGCCTAATTTGTCAATGGTAATATTACTTGGAATGACAACAGTTGTTATGTATATGGCTGCTGGCGGTTCTATGAAGCTCTTTTTAAGTTGTGTAGGGACTATGTTTGTTACATTGGTAATCGGGCTTACAACTATTATTAAGCCATACCAGTTACAACGTATAAAAACTTGGAGACATCCTGAATCGGATCCATTAGGAGCCGGATATAATATTATTCAATCTCTTATCGCTTTTGCTTCTGGAGGTTTTAGTGGTGTAGGATATGGTGGGTCAATCCAAAAGCTTTCTTATTTGCCAGAATGTCATACAGACTTTATTTTTGCAATTATAGCTGAAGAATTAGGACTCGTAGGATGTATATTGGTAATCGGGCTTTTCTTTACTTTTATGCAAAGAGGATTTGTGATTGCTGCAAGATGTCCTGATATGTATGGAAAATTGTTGGCAGTCGGGATTACTTTTTCTATTACTTTCCAAGCTTTTATGAATATGAGTGTTGCAAGTTCATTCTTACCGACAACAGGTGTTCCGTTGCCATTTATTAGTTATGGCGGTTCTTCTTTAATCGTTTCTTTGATTATGGTAGGAATACTTTTAAATATATCTAAAAAAAGAATTAAAAAGATAAGGAATAGATTTTAATGAGTACATTTTTTATAACAGGTGGCGGAACAGGCGGGCATATTTATCCTGCAATTGCAGTTGCTGAAACTTTGAAAGACGATGAAATATATTACATAGGTAATCCTAAAAATTTAGAATTTGACATAGTAGCACAAAAAGGTTATAAATTTTTAGGTATAAACATTCATGGGATGCCGAGAAAAATCTGTTTTGAACTTTTAAAATGGATTATTCAGCTTGGGATTGCAGTTATGAAATGTTGTTATTATATTAAAAAATATAAGCCTGATGCTGTTTTTGGAACAGGCGGATATGTATCAGCTCCTGCTTTGATGGCTTGTCAAATCTTAAAAGTTCCTTATATGATGCATGATTGTGATGCCCAACCCGGGCTAGTTACAAGAAAGTTATCAAAAGATGCAAGATGTGTATCTGTAGCTTTTGAGTGTGCTTGTAAATCAATAAATAATCCTAATTGTAAAGTAAACGGAAATCCTATTCGTTCCGCATTTAAAAATTTAACAAAGGAAGATGCCAGAAAGTCTTTAGAACTTCAAAATAAATTGACTCTTTGCATAATGGGTGGTTCGCAGGGGGCTAGATCTATAAATAATGCTGCTGTCGAAGCTCTTAAATCTTTTTCAAAAGATTATGATTTGCAGATAATTTTTCAGACAGGTAAGAAAAATTATGATAGAGTCTTAGAACAACTTATTCGAATTTATCCTGAATATGAAGCAGACTCTAATATTATTATCAGACCTTATTTTGAAGATATGGTATCAGTTTTAAAAGCATCTGATATTGCGGTGTCTCGTTCCGGATCTTTGAGTATTTCTGAAATATGTGCATCTGCAATTGCTCCGATTTTTGTCCCGTATCCTTATGCTGCTGCTGATCATCAACGAAAGAATGCAAAGTTTATGGTTGAAAAAAATGCAGGGTTGTATATTGAAGATAATGAAATTAATGAAAATACTTTAAAAGATGCTGTTTTATCTTTGGTAAATGATAGACAAAAATTAGAACAATTACAAAAGAATTCTTATTCTTTAGCCAAATTAGACGGTACTGAAAAAATTGTTGAACAATTAAGAGATATTGCAAATGGAAAATAGTTATAAAAAAGCAATAGATTTATTAACATCTCAAGGAAAATTCTATATTAATTTAGGACTTGATAGAATTTCTGCGATATTGAATTTATTAGGAAATCCTCAAGATAATCTTAAATGTATACATGTTGCAGGAACTAACGGAAAAGGATCTGTTTGTGCGATAATTGAATCAATTTTAGATTGTGCAGGAATTAAAACAGGTTTGTATACAAGTCCTCATATATATGATTATACTGAAAGAATTAAAATTAATGGTGAGGATATTTCAAAAGAAGATTTTGCAAAATATGTATTTGATATTGTACAAATTGCAGATAAAAATGATATTCATTTAACAGAATTTGAAATATTAACAGCTGTGATGTTTAAATATTTCTCAGACAATAAAGTTGAAGTAGTTGTTTTAGAAACAGGCTTAGGGGGAAGATTTGATGCTACAAATGTTATTAAATCAAATCTTTGTGCAATAATTACTCATATTGACTTGGATCATACTGAAAGATTAGGAGATACAAAATCTAAAATAGCTTTTGAAAAAGCTGGTATCATAAAGCCTAATTGCCCAGTATTTACATGTGAAGGGTATGAAGAAATAAAAGACAAGGCTGATGAATGTAATTCTCTATTTGTAATGGTACCTCCTTTTGAAGATCCTACAAATTTAGCATTAAAAGGGACTTGTCAGCAGGAAAATTTATCTTTGGCATTAGCTGCTGTAAGACAGATATTCCCTAATATTACGGAAGAAACTATACAAGAAGGAATAAGAAAAGTTAAACATCCTTGCAGATTTCAAATATGCAGAGAAGATTTGATAATTGATGGTTCTCATAATCCAAACGGTGCTATGGCTCTTCGTGAAAGTTTGGATTTGTATTTCCCAAATTCAAAACGTTGTTTTGTATTTGGGTGTTTGAGAAATAAAGATTACAAAAAAATGATGGAAATTTTATTTTCGAAAGGTGATGAGATTTATTTTTATCATTTTAAACATCAAAACTCCTGTTCTGTAAAAGAATTGCAGGAGTCTTGTGAATTTCCTTCTAAAATTTTTAAATCATTGGATGAATTACCGCAAGATTATTTAAAAATAGTATGCGGGTCATTCTATATGCTTAACGAGATTGTCCCTCAATCTCTTGTTCGTTAGCCATTTCTTCTAACAAATTTGTAACTTTTGCAGGTTCAAAATCAGTGCAGGAATTCCAAATTAAAGTTGGTTTTTGCCCGTTAATTGATGGGCTAGGATAGTCACTGTTACAGAAGCCTTTTAACATATTTGTAGAGCCGTCTACATTTGATGTAAAGTATTTGCAGCAGCTGCATATTTTTAGAACAAAACCGTAATCATATAGTTTTTGTCTTATTTCTTGAAGGGCATCAATCATTCTTAGGTGTCTGCCGGTTACAAATTTTTTATTTTTATACATGAATTTGATTTTTGCAAGTCCAGATTCTGATATGAATTCAATCTTACAAGGTAATTCTCGACCTGCATTATTCATTACAAATGCATCTATTGCAAGTTTTTCTGTTCCTTCTGGTAAGTCTTCTCTTTGTGTGATTTTTGCTCTGATAACTCTTATCGGAGGTAGGTTTTTGATTATATGGCATAGTGAATATATTGGGTATAGACATAAAAGAACAATTTCTCTAAATCTTAATTTCGAATTTATTAAACTTATTCCGAATCCGGCTACTAGAATTAGGAAAGAGAACAGAACTATTTTAAAATCAACAAAGAAGTAATATCTGTATGCGTGTTTCATTATTACCGCATATATAATTAATATCATCCAGATATTAGGATTTAGCAGTGAAAAAGTATGTTCTGCAAATACAAAGTTGTTTGACCAAATTTGTGTAAAACAATTTTTGAATAAGTCTAATCTTGCAGATAGTCGAGGTTTTCTGAATTCATAATTTGCAGTATCAACATAAGTTTGAATGTTAGGATTATATGTACAAGGACATTTAATTTTAGATAATAACATACTGTATTTTAATTCTGTATTGATATCTTTAAAATCAATTGAACCAATTTCATCAACAATATCTTTTTTAATAATGAAAACACCTGAATCTGCACTGGCCGCAAGTCCAAATAAAGAACGGGCTTTTCTCATAAAATTCATATGATATTTTTGATAAGCTGCTTTAATTTTGTCAACAGGTCCTAAATTATCTGTGATGATTAATGTTTCACCGCTAAGGGCGCTATTATTTATTAATGCGGAATTAACAGTAGTTAAAAAGTTTGAAGGAATACTTCTGTCAGCATCAATAAATACATATGAATCAATTGTCTGATCTTTAGATAGTCTTTCGATTAGCATTGAAACAGCTTGATCTTTCCCAACTGTTCCAACTCCTGTAATGTTTATTAAGTTAATAAAACTGTCATTGATAAATAGTTGGTCCGATCCGTCAGAACAGTTATCTAGAATAACAAATACTCTAAAATTATTTATTGGGTAATCTTGCATTTTTAATTCTTTTATAAGATTTTCCAATGTGATTTTATTGTTTCTTGCGTAGATTACAACAGCAAGATTATCTTTTTCTTCATATTGAGAATATCTTTTTTCTATTTTAAAAGGTCTATCATTAAGATTTCTGATAGCTAGCGCTAAAAAGTACAATGAATATATTGCTACATACAAATATAAAATATCTAAAATTAATTCCATAATAATCCTTTCACAATAATATTTTATGTAAAAAATGTTAAAAATCCATTACATGTTAATAAATGTAATTAACAATAAATTTTTTAGTATTAGAGATTATGATTCTAATAAAAAGAAGAATTAAACTCTCAAATTTTCTAATGTCTAATGAATTATTTTAGTATACAAGAATAATAATTAATACAAAGGGGATTAATATGCTAAAAAAAATATTTCTATATTTTACTTTTATTCTATTAACAATTTTACCTGTAAGAGCTCAAAATTATGCGCCTGATGAACTTATAAATATAAGTGTATATGAAAAAATAAATCCTGCAATTGTATCAATTGATGCAAATTTAGATGATGGATTTTCCGCAGGAACAGGATGTGTAATCAGGGCAGATGGAGTGATTCTAACCGGCTCTCATGTGATAGATGGTGCTAAAGATATTGAAGTTACAACATATGACGGTAAAGTCTATAAAGCTTCTGTTTTAGCTAAAATGGGTAAAAATAAAGATTTAGCTCTTTTAAAAATTGAACCTAAAAAATCTTTGAGGACAATCGCTTTTGGAGATTCTGAAGATATTAAAGTTGGTCAAAAGGTTTTAGCAATAGGTAATCCCTTTGGCTTTTCAGGAACTCTAACATCTGGTATTGTTTCAAGAATTGATTACGCTAAAGGTAGAATTCAGACTGATGCTGCAATTAACCCAGGGTGTTCTGGGGGACCTTTGCTAAATTCTCAAGGTGAGGTGATTGGAATTTCTCAATCTATTTATAATCCGGATAATAATATTTCAAATATTGGGATTGGATTTGCTATTCCCGTTAATGAAGCTAAAAAATTTATTGAAACTGCAAATTTGGACAATACAAATTTAACTAATAAAAAACGATTTGCATTTAAAGAATAGGTTGTAAAAAAATGTAAAGATAAAAAATTTTATTTAGCAAGAATTTTTATTTTTGATTATTTTTAATAAGGTCTTAAAAATACGGAAAGGTTATGAAATGAAAATATCTAACAATTTAAATTCTTCAGGAAATCAATATTTTGGAATGGCTCTAAAAATTAAACCTCAAGCTAAAAGATTTCTTAAAGATGCTCGAATGTCAGAGATAAATAGTATAGGTGAAGTTGGTAAAAAAGCTGCTAATCATAAGCATTTTGATATTATAATTGATGAGTATGGAACTTATATTCAAGCAAAAGATTATACGAATTGTTATAAAGCTCCTTTTACAGTAAAACAATCTGGAGATAAAGTTTTGACTTTATATGCTAAAAATTTGGATTTAGATAAATCTATTAATTATTTTTTGGAGTTTGATTTCCCTAGTAAAGAAGCAGCTAAAGCAGAGTATTCAAAACTTGACTCTATGAATGAATATGAACAATCTGCAGAAGTTATTGAATTATTAGAAAATAATTTTTTGAAATTTGAAACTAGATATGCCGATCAAGCAAGAAAAGAATCTTTTAAAAAAGATACTATTGATAAATTATTCAAAACTTATGGTGTGGAATAGTTTAAATAATAATT
>CAJMDF010000039.1 GCA_905212085.1 uncultured Clostridium sp. | reverse complement strand
TTAAATAAAAAAAAATCCGCTTATGTGCGGATTTTTAAACCTTTGTATAAGAAGAATAAGATCTTAAAGTCTCTCCCTTTATTACATGTTTATTATAAGCTTTCAATTTGTATCCAATACTCGGCATTGAGGCTACTTCTTTTTGGAAATTTCTATAAAGCTCTTTTTCACGTTCTTTAATTATTTCGTTAATATCTTTCTTAGGAGGTTCTGTACAAATATTTTTAGCAGAACGCATTACAAGTAATAAAATTGCAATTGATATAACACTCCACACAACTCTTTCTTCTCCTGTAGAATCACTAACTGTGATTGGTGCAGAATTTGGTGTGTCAAATATAATATCTGCTTTTGCAATATTTGGAGCTTCAATATATATTTTTAAATCATTATTTCCATCATTTTGAATAACCAAACCATCAACATCTTTTGCATTTTTATATAAAGTGTTAATATTTGGAGACTGTGAAATTCCTTTCAATGTAAGAATAATTTTATCAGAAGATTCAACTTCTTTTTTTACTTTAGTTATTTCATCTGATCTTAATATAACAGATGTGTCTCCTTCATTATTGTCGATTACTACAGAATTTAAAAAATTATCTGCAGCAAAAGCTGAAAGTCCGGTAAATATCATTATAGTAAGTAAAATCTTTTTTAACATATCCTTATAATCCTCTACATATACACAATACTAAATATTTTCAAAAGTATCATCAATCAGTGGTCTTAAAACGATAAATCTATAGATTGATATCTTATATTAAGTATTGTAACGAAATAAGAGCATGTCGAAATTCTCTAAAATTTAATTTGTTTATATAAATGTAAGACACGAGATATTAATAGGAGTAGATAATGAACAACATTGCAGCAAAATCATCTGAAGCAAGAACTAATAATATCAGAAGCAGCAAACCTGCAGAATCAATAGAAACAGCAGGATCATTAGCTATGTATCAACAACATAGTTTATTTGAAACAAGGGTATACGATGTATTTTCAACAAGTAATCCTTTTGCAGTTGATTATACACAATATTCAGACTCAGGTGAAACTGTTGCATACACAGGCGGTTTTTTAAGCAGTTTTTCTAACGCAGTATCAACACTAACATCAAGCGGTAGTTTTTCTGATTGTTCTTCATCAACATCTACTGCTAGTTGTGGCGCTGGATTTTCAGGAGCTTCTTGTGGAGCATCTTCAGGTGGTTTTACATCAGTTTGCTAATATAAAATTTTGAAAATAAAGAAAAAGAAGAAATACATTAAAAGACGGTTATAAAAATCGTCTTTTTTATTTATATATTATTTATGGATAAAAAATATTACACATACATTCTTTTAACAGACAAAAATACATTATATTGTGGCTACACAGATAATGTAGAAAAACGTTTTTTAGCACATTTAGAAGGTAAAGGTGCTAAATACACAAGAGCAAACAAACCTGTAAAAATAGTATATCAAAAAGAATTTAATACAAAATCAGATGCTATGAAAGAAGAAGCAAGAATTAAAAAATTGACACATCAAGAAAAGTTAAAACTTATTGATTTTTAGATTTTTGTAATTCTTTTTGACGCTCTTTTTCTTCTTTTTGCTTTTGTTTTTCCAATGCTTTTAATTCTTTTTCTTTTTGCTTTTCTAATTGCTGCTGCTTTTTAGCCTCTTGCTCAGCCTTTATTTCACTATATTTAATTAATATATCATCTCCTGAAGTAGAGCCTTGTATTTTTTTTCTTAAGTTATAATCCTTTTCAGACTTTTTAAATTCTGCATCCATCTCTTTAATTTTAGCTTTATATGATTTTTCCAGAGCTTTTACTTCAGCTTTATCATCTTTTTTCTTTTGTTTTTTCTTAGCTTTTTCTATTTTTTCAAGTTGTTTCTGCTCATTTTCAGTAATTGCTGATGGCACAATGCCATCTTTTACAAGCTTATATCCATTCATGCTCACTTGAACTTCTGAATTTGTAAAAGTTATTAATCTAGACTGTTCGCCCTTTGAAGACACTTTCCAAGTTCCTAAATTTACAGGGGTATTACCTGTATATGCGACAGCATTGACAATTACCCAATCAGGTTCATCTGCAGCAAAACCTAATGGGTATACATCCCATCTTTTATCATCCAGATTTAAATCTTTATACTCTTTCCAATAATATATTATAGCATCTCTGACCTCAATTAAATCATAAGAAACCCCAGTAGAAAAATCATACACAATCGGAGTTGTCTTCCAAATTCCATCTCTTGTATTTCCAATTTTTTCTTTTACAAGTAATTTCGAGCCATCTGCAGAAAAATCAATAGGTGTAAGAGTCCTAAAAGTATAATAATTATCATTGGTCTTATCAGTTGATAAAATAGGATCAGAAAGTCTATGAATAGTATTAGCAGTTAAAATCTTATCCATATTTGACTTAGCTTCTTCAAGATTTATAACAAATAAATCACAAGCTGTAGAACCACTGTTTGGATAATAATAGACAGCCGGATACACTAACTTTGTAAAATCAGGTGATACAATACCTTGAGCGTTTTGCTGACGTTTTTGATAAAAAGTCTTTGATAGCTCGATTTCTGGACTTCCTGGCGGATTATTATACCTTACAATTTTATAAGCAGGTTGAGGTACATATACCATATCAGCAGGAATAGGAGTTTTAGGAATATCAACTTCAACAGTCATTCTATCTTTTGGTGTTGATAGCAACTCATATTCTTCAACAGTCATATATCCGCTTGGATTTCTGTTAAGTTTTGCTTTCTCAAATTTTTCTTTTTCAGCCCTTTTATTCACATTATGAAGATATTTAGCTTCTTTTTGATTATTATCATTATGAATGTATGGAACAGGTATTTCATCGCCCCATTGAATATATGCACAAAAAGCTGCAGCAATCCCTAACAGAGCATAAATCATACTATACTAAACCCTCTTTCATAGCCATTGATATAGCTTTTGATCGAGTATTTACATATAATTTTTGTAAAATACTGTGAACATGAGTTTTTGTAGTTGAAATTGTAATAACAAGCTTTTCCGCAATTTGCGGATTTGTCAGCCCATCGACAATTAAAGCCAAGACTTCCATTTCTCGTTCTGTCAATCCGTATAAATTTTTTCCCAATTTATAATTAATTTCACCTTTGCGTTCTGTATTGGAACTTGTACGTCTAATATTTGTAAGTACAACTTTTGCAATAGCAGGATCCAGCCAGCCTGCGCCTTCTGAAACAGCTAGGACTGCAGATACAGTCTGCTCAGAGGTTGCACCTTTTGTAATATACCCGTCAGCACCAGCTTGAAATGAATCAAAGATATCATCTTCATCCTCTCTTGAAGTGTACATTAAAACTTTTATTTTATTATTCGAAGCTTTAATTCTCTTAGTTGCTTCAATCCCATCAATAGTAGGTAAGCCTATATCCATAATCACAACATCAGGAATCAATTCCAGCGCTTTATCAACACCATCTTGACCGTCTGCACACATTGCTGCAACTTCAATATTAGGGTGATTGCCTAGCACTACTGATAGCCCCATACGAGCCATATCATGGTCTTCGACAATTACTACTCTGATATTTTTAGCCATTTGAAACCTGTCTTTCTTTGATTGTTGGATCTTTTACTACATCTGTTAATAAGAATGAAAATTCACTGCCTTTATCAACTTTGCTATCTACCCATATTTTACCGCTATGAGCCTCTATAATTTGTCTTGAAAGATAAAGCCCTAGTCCAGTGCCAGTAGATCTTTTCCTTGTTGTGCCTTGAGAAAATCTCTTAAATAAATTCGGAATATCAGCTTGAGGAATACCATTTCCATTATCTGTAACAGAAAAAATAAAATCACCGCTTTGAGCCTTTGCCAGAACCCTTATTTCTCCGCCTTTATTTGTATAATTTAGAGCATTACCGCATAAATTTGTAATAACTCTTTTTATTTCTGCTCTATCTGCTAAAATATGCAAATTATCTGGCATGTCAAAAGTTACTTCAAATTTCAAATTTTTCTTTATAGCAAGCGGTTTTAGTTCTGTATAACATTGTTCTACTAAATCTTTTACAGGGAATACTGTCTTACACAGAGTTAATTTGCCGCTTTCAAAACGATAGACCTCTAGAAGAGCATTAACTAGTCCTAACAAATCTTCATTGCTTTGGAGCATAGTAGATAATAATACTTTTTGCTTTTCATCAAGTTCTCCAATTGCACCTTCCAAGAAAAATTTTAGAGTTTGAATCGCTGCTAATAGAGGAGTTCTCATATCATGAGTAAGAGTTGCAATAAAATCATCTCTTAATCTTTCTGTTTCTTTTTGAACACTCACATCTCTTATAACACCTACAAACTTATCAAAATTATTATTTTCACCTGAAATTGCAGCAAAACTTATTTCTACAGGAATATGTATACCGCTCAATTCATTTACAATAAAATAGTCACGCAATAAAATCTCTGAATTTTCCTCACTTAAGCCAAAAATTTCACCGGATTTATTATTTTTTGCTGAATTAAATTCTTTTACATTAGAATATGCAATTTCCTGGAATTTCTTTTTACAAAGAGATTTTTCAGATAATCCGACCATATTTTCGCAAGCAGGGTTAACTTGTTCAATATTACCTTTTCCGTCAACAATAATAATTCCGTCTGCACAGTAATTAATAATTCCTGACAGTTTTTTATTTGCTTCGGATAAGTCTGCAGTACGCTCTGCGACAATTTTTTCTAAATTAGTTGAATAATCCTGCAATTTTTTCTTTGCATCTTCTAATTCACTAATTTTATTTCTCAAATTTTCTAACAAATGACTTCTTTCAATACCATTTTTAATGTTCATAAGTAAGTCATCATTATCCCAAGGTTTTTCTATATATTTATACAACCCAATTTCATTTATAGCTTTTATTGCATTTTCCTTATCAGCATACCCGGTTAAAAGTATCATACTTACTTCAGGATAAAGCTTTTTAGCCTCTGTTAAAAATTCTAACCCATTCATCTCAGGCATTATAAAATCAGAAATAATCAAGTCTGGGGTATTTTCTTTTAAGAAGCAAACTGCTTCTTTGGGGCTGTTAAATAAATGTACGTCAGAATATCCCTCAACTTTAAACAAAGTTTTGAATGCTGAGGTAACCATTTTTTCATCATCAACTACTACAATTTTTCCATTATTCATACTTATCATAATAATATATTTTTTTATTCTGGACAAATTAGTTACAAATTTGCAATATAAATAAAAAAGAGGAATTAAAGAATTCCTCTTTTAAGAAATAAGATAGAATAATTTATATTTTATATGAATGAGCTTTATATTCTCGCTTACCCAAATCTTGATCTAAATGATATAATGAAGCTTTATCACCACCAAACATTTTTAACTTAGTAATAACATCGCGAGCATTAGCTTCTTCTTCTACTTGCTCTGAGATGTACCAATTTATAAAATGTCGTGTTGCCAAGTCACATTCATCTTCACTCAAAGATGCAACACAATTTACGCTTTCTGTAACATAAATTTCGTGTTCTAAAATTTTTTCAAATACCTGCAAAGGATTTTCAAAATTTCTTTCTGGTGAATTTATCTGTTCCAGTTTTACTTTGCCATCACGTTCAATTATGTAATCAAAAATAATCATACCATGATCAACTTCTTCTCTTGCTTGGATTTTTGTCCAATTAGAAAAACCATATAGACCGATTTCATCAAAGTATGCAGACATAGCAAGATAAAGGTAAGCAGAATAAAACTCTTTATTAATCTGTGAATTTAGTATATTTTCGACTTTTTCGCTAATCACTTTCGCCCTCCCATAGACCATGTAAGTTACAAAATTCTCTTGCTAAAGTTTTTCCTAATTTATGTTCCAATAACATCTTAGGTTCTTCTCCTGGTGATAAATATTGCAATTGAGCATGTTTTTTATCTTCAGAAATAGTTTCTATAAACATAATGTAATGATCATCTGTCATAGGATGCAAGACTTCTCCCACTCGGACTTCATCTGAACCGTTTTCTTGTTTTACAAATACAGGAATATGTTTTTCAAAAACGGCTTCTTCTTTATTTTTCCCGTCAATTTTCTGCATTGGCTGACCGCAACAAACAAGTTCTCCGCCACCTGCTAAAATGACTTCAACGAGATTTCCACAGATTTCACATCTATATAAATCTAAACGTTCCATTATTTCTCCTTTCAAACTATTATTATCCTTTTTTAGATAATTTTTGCATTAGTAGAATGGCTATAAAATTAATAAAAAAAACGTAGACTAATTAATAATTTTATGCTAATATCAAATCAGCCGTGCTCCACGGGGAATTGCGATCTCTTGACCCGAAGCTAATGCGGGGTGCAGAGCCTGTTGTGAGGGTTCGGTAAATAACTTTGATAAATATATTATTGTTGACGTTTAAGTGCATGATGGCGTAAGCTATCGAACCGTGTCAGGATGGAAACATAGCAGCACTAAGATAATACTTGCGGGTGTTATGTAATTAAAAAGAGATAATATATTTAAAGATTTTATTTATCTGATTCGATAGACAGTGGCACGGCAAAATAAAAAAGTGGGTTAAGCCCCACTTTTTTATTTTTATTATTTTAATTAATACAAACTCGCCCAATATCCTTTAGAATTATCGTCAGGATTTATATCTTTTAGTGCATAATCATAACATCCTCGACCATTATACACACCTCCATCTTGGTTTTTAGAACACTGTTTATTCCAACTACCAGTATTATATAAAAAAATGTCATAACCGTATCTATTAGGACCTCTTAGAGGACCATTAGTATCAAAAGTTATAGATATCCCATCTGCAGGATTGTGATAAAAAAATACAAGTTTTGTAACGCAAGCACCATCAGCTAAACAAAATATATCACCAGCACCATAAATATTAATATAGCTTGTTTTATTTTTATTAGAATAATTACTGAATGAATAATTTCTTACATCTTCATTTTGCAATGTATGTACAACTCGAAACCTTGAAGCATAAAAATCATTTATACTCTCAAACAGCTCACTATATTTCGATTTACAAGCACCATTTTCCTCATTTGGCAATCCTGAACATAAAGAATTTATATCCTGAAAACTTGTATAACCAAATTCAACAGCTGTTTCATTTAATACGTTTTGAAGAATACTACTTGTACGAGTAAAAGCTGTATGTAACTGTTTTATTTTATATTTATTAATTAAACTCGGGAGTGTTAATGCTGCAACTACACCGATTATTCCTAAAGTTATTAAAACTTCTGCTAATGTAAATGCTTTTTTACTTCCATAGTGATGATACATATCACTAATATAACATTTTTTATTTACTTTTTCAACCCCTTGAAAGCCTTGTCCTGCAAGCTTTAAATTGCCCCCCCCCCGAGCACTACGTGCGTAGGTAATCCAACACAATTATCGTATAATTTGCAAGATTTTTGTGTATGTTCTACCTGAAATCTTTTCATATACAGCTCCTTTCATAATATTTACTTTAACTCAATATCTTTTACATAGCGTGGTCTTGCTTTTACTTCTCTAAAGACTTGCCCGACATATTCGCCAATTAACCCTAAACAAAACAGTTGAATACCGCCAAATACACACAACAAAATAATTGTTGTAGCCCAACCATTAGGAGAATTATGCCAAAATATCTTTTCTATAACAGTTTCAACACCCACTAAAAAACCAAATAACGCCATAAAAAAGCCTAATACAGCAACAAACCTTAAAGGCACAACGCTATATGATGTTATTCCGTTTAATGCTAATACCATTAATGACATAAAATTATATTTTGATTCTCCTGCCATTCTTGGTTTGACATTAAAATGGACATAAGAAGTTTTTAGACCTAATTCGTTAAAAAATCCCCTCAAGAATAAATATTTTTCCGGATACAATTCCATTACATCTAAAGTTCTTTTGCTTACTAACCTATAATCCGAATGATTAGGAGGTATGTGAGCGCCTAGTATATTCATTGTTTTATAAAACATCAAAGCTGTAATCTTTTTAAAAAATGAATCTGTTTTTCTGTCATTTCTTATACCTGATACTATATCAGCTCCATTCATATATTCATTAATAAAAAGTTCAATAGCATTTTCATCTTGCTGCAAATCCGCATCAATTGATACAGCGCAATCACAACCGAGATTTCTTACTCCTTCTAATCCCGCAATGAGAGCCTTTTGGTTGCCAAAATTTCTTATAAATTTCAATGCTTTAACGCGATTATCTTTTTCGTGTTCTTCCTCTATAATTTTCCATGTATTATCGACAGAGCCATCATCTACTAGATATAAGTAACTGTCTTTTTTTATTTTATCTTTATCAACAAGTGAATTTAACAAAATCAATAATTTTTCTATAGTTGATTTTACGCATAGTTCTTCATTAAAACAAGGAACAATAATAGCTAATGTCGGTTTATCCATAAAATTTTCTCTCTCATTTGCCAAAATAGACAACTTTATACTATAATATACATATTATTAAAGCAAGGATTTTTTTAAAAGTATGGTAGAAAAAAAATTTATTTTAAATGCAGATGATTTTGGAATGTCAAAAGCATTCAACAGAGCAGTCCTCGATGGTTATCACAACGGTTTTTTAACAAGTGCAAGTCTTTGTGCTAACGGGAAAGCTTTTAATGCAGCCGTAAATGAAATTATCCCTGAATGTCCTAATTTAGGACTAGGGGTTCATTTAAATATTATTGAAGGCCGTTCCTTAACAAAAGCGCCACTTTTAACAAATAAAAAAGGGAAATTTAATAACGGATTTTTAAGTATCCTTTTAAAATCACATGATGAAAGTTTTTTAAATCAGGTAGAATTTGAATTCAGAACTCAAATTGAAACTGTTATGAATTATGCAAAAGTTGATCATATTGATTCTCATGTACATACGCATTCAATACCTAACTTATTCAAAATAACTGCAAAACTTGCTAAAGAATACAATATTCCATATATCAGAACTCAATATGAAGAAATGTATTTTGTACCGAGCATAAGAAAACATCTTAACTTGAAATATCCGCCTAATATCTTAAAAATCTTATTATTAAATTACTTCACCTCGATCAACAAAAAAGTTGTTGAGGAGTATGACCTTAAAACTAATGATAATTTGATAGGTGTTGGGTACACGGGGCTAATGGATGATATGACAATAGAATATGGACTTAGAGCAATTGAAGATTCTCATATTACAGAAGCATTGATACATCCTTGTCACTATGCGACATCAAATAAAAATCAACATTATACGGAATTTTTAATAACTCAAAACAAAGCCTTGAAAGATAAAATTGCAAGACTTGGATTTGAAATAACAAATTATAAAAAAGAATATGCAAACAAATAAAATATTTGCAATCTTATCTATTATTTTAATATTCATTATTTTTTCTATTTTTGATATTTTTCAAAAATCAGATAAAGTTGTGCTGAAAATTTTCACCCCAACAAAAATTGGGATTGACTTAAATAGTAATAAAATTCTTGAAGATGATGAAGTAATATGTATTCCAAATACTGAAACTTTTACATCTAATCTAGCAGAATTAGATGACAATTTATACAAAAAAATTGGAATTTCTAAAACTGATGCGATAAAACTTGGCTATATTACTGACAATTTTGCTGAAAATGCATTATTAGAGAAAAATGTAAAATTAAAATTCTCAGGAGTACAAAATCAAAACTGTAAATTAGCAGATATTACAGTCGATAATATTTCTTACAAAAGACAATTATTAATTTCTGGCTTAGGCTTCCAAAATGGCAATATAACTTACCTGAACAACTATAAAAAGCAGTTAGACAAAGCAAAAAAACTCAAACTTGTAATTCTTAATCATAAAAGCAATAAATATCACACACTTGATTGCAAATATGGACTTATAGCAAGTGATGCTATAGTAATTGAAGAAAAACAACTTCCAAAAGAATCTCTGCCTTGCAAATTTTGCCATGTAACAAAAACAAAAAACATAAAAAAAATTATACCTCAATATCCACTAATGATTTCAAATGGCAGCATAAAATTCTTTCTGACAGATTCAACAACAAAACTTAAACCGGATAATAAATGTTCAACACTTGCCTGCAAAGAAATCGTAAATCAAATAAAAAACTCTAAATCATCAATTGATATTGCATTATACGGCTGGAGCAATACTCCAGAAATCCTTAATGCACTAATTAACGCAAAATCAAGAGGAGTAAAAATTAGACTAGTCTATGATACAAGCAAAGGGAATTATTACCCTGACATAAATTCAATAATTAATTTAGCTGACGAAAAATCTACTGATACCCCTAAAATAATCATGCACAATAAATTTATTATCTTTGATAATTCAAGAATTATTACAGGGTCTATGAACTTTGCAAACACAGGACTGTCAGGTTTTAACTCTGATTGTTTAATTCTAATTAATTCAGCACAGTTAGCTCAAATATACGAACAAGAATTTACACAAATGCTCTCAGGGAAATTCCACAACGAAAAAGAAAAAATCCCAACAGAAACAATTAACCTAAAAGATACAAAAATTCTGCCCTTATTTTCACCACAAGATAAAATTATCTCTAAAAATATTATTCCACTAATTAACAAAGCCGAAAAATATATTTACATACCAACATTTGTGCTAACTCATGAAGAATTAAAAAATTCACTGATTAACGCCAGAAAAAGAGGAGTCAATATAAAAATAATCCACGATGCAACAAATTATAAAGCATCTAATATAAAAACACTTAGAGAGAATGGGATTTTAGTTAAAGTCGAAAATTATGCAGGAAAAGTCCATTCAAAAACTATGATAATAGATGACAAGTATTTAATAATCGGATCAATGAATTTTTCTAAAAACGGTGAAAACAAAAATGACGAAAATGTATTGATAATAGAAAATAAAATACTTGCAAAATATTATAGAGGCTTTTTTGAATACTTATGGCAAAAAATTCCGAATAGATACTTACAACAAGGCATAAGAGCAGAAGGGAAATATTCAATAGGCTCTTGTTCAGATGGGATTGATAACAATTTTGACGGAAAAATTGATAAAGATGATATTGGATGTAAATAATTACCAAGGATAATCTTTTTCAATTTTCCAACCATCAACTTGAATTAATCTTGCACAAGCATGACGTGTAGATTTATTCCCACTTGTAGGATTTTTACATTCATTTAACAACTGAGATCTTGTTTTTTGACTTTGTGCACTCGTTGATGGTATAAATTGTCCATTAACAAGCGAAAATAAAAAAGTATGTCTTCCATCATAACTTTCAAGAGAACAGTATTTATATTCTACACAATAAAAAAAGTGCATAACATCATTCGAAGCTACATAAGCAACAAAACCAGAGCCATCATTAAACTTTGAGTCAAAATATGAATCTGCATTAGAAATATTATTAATTGAACTTTGATTTATATATTTTCCTATTGAAGAATTAAACCAATTTTTTGATTGATTACCATTCCTTACAATATCATCATCAAACAAAAAATCTGGAGGAGTAATAGATTCTTCATTTTGCCAACGAATTACAGCTTGACTCATAATTGTATAAAATTTTTCAAGTCTTACTGCTGTTACCTTTTTTTGATAATTATTGATTAATACAGGCATTGTCATAGCTGCAACAACTCCTATAATTCCAAGTGTTATTAATACCTCAGCTAAAGTAAAAGCCCTTCTCATATATATCCCCTATATTACTAATTAGTCATACCTTATTAATATTATAACATACTATTAAAAATATGCAACGGAAGCGATTAAAAAATATAAATAAAGAAAAAAAAGATATATTACTTAATACTATTGGCGAAATTATTCATGAAAAAAGAGAAAAAATAGGCAAAGGGATTTTGTTACATTCTTATGAATACGATTTATCAAGCAGCTCTCTCTCCTTAATAGAAAAAGGACAAAGAGATCCACAAATTACTACCCTTTGGAAAATAGTTAATTCACTTGATATGGATTTTTTAGATTTCATTGAATTATTAATCCAAAAACTTCCAAAAGATTTTAAGATGACTGACGATTAACAATCTATAGGAATTGCAACTAAACGTTTATAAAATTGGCTTTCAAGGTAGCTATCAGGCATTCTTTCCCAATATCGATAAATCGTTAATCCATTATTTTCTAATTTTTCAACTAATTTATCTGCATCTTCTTCACTTTTTGCTAAATATGGATAGCAAAACGGTACATCTTCAGCATTCATATCAAAATTTAAACAATTTGTATCATTATATATTTTTTCCAAATTTTGAAAACCAAATTTTCTTTTTGCTTTTTCAAAATCTAAATCCAAAGCTTTAAATAATTTATAAGTTGTTTCAGACATAAATTTCATATCAAGATTGTCTATTCTTCTTTCATTTTTGCATATTTCATCATAATTTAAAGCTTTTGGAACATATGTATATTCATCTTTATCAATATCAAAAGAAACTTTTTCATTGATGTTCAATAAAGCTCCATCTCTAATATACGGGAAAAACTTCCTCAAAGAATTAAAAGATGCAATACCCATTTGTTTTGAATAAAAAGAATGTGCATTATCAACTATTAAATTAGGATAAATTTTAGCTAAATTTTCAACTATTTTTGAACAAACGCCAAAATAATTAGGATAGAGAATATAAGCATTTTTAGGGAAAGTACAAACTGGAGAAAAATCTAAATTAATATGGTAAAAATTAATCCTACACCCTTCTGCAAAAGCAATATGACGCAGACAGGAACACAAATAATAAGGAATATAAATTTCGCTAATTCCAAACGTTTTTATTATGTATCTAAAGCAATTCCTTGCTGAATTCAAATATACAACTTCCATATGTAAATTATATTACATAAATTGTCTAATTAAATAATTTAAGGATTTTCAATAATCTTCGCCTCGACTTTTTTATAAGAATTAACACTGTTATTTAAACTATTTGCAAGTTGAGCTGCAGTTTTAGCATTATAAAATTTACCGCTTGTCACCAGTGATGTGCATTCCAATTGATCTAAATCATCTTCATCATCAATATTAAATGCAATAACGTCAATAGTCACATCTTTCCTTACTTTTATTAACTCTAAGACGTAAGAACATGGGCTTTCATCACAATTTTCTCCGCCATCAGTCAATAAAATTATATGTTTTTTACCTGAAAAGCCTAAAAAGTCATTTTTTACTGCTTGTTTTAAAGAATAAGTGATAGGAGTCATTCCTCTCGGTTTAATATCAAGTAAGGAATTTCTAATATTTATCCCATTTGCAACAGAAATCGGAGACACAAGCGAAGATGCCCTGCAAGCCTCAAAAGGTGTAAGCCCCATTCTATGCCCATAAACTCTTAATCCGACTGATATATTAGGGTTCAAATTCGGCAAAATAGATTTCATAGTATCTACCATCAAATCAACTTTTCTTTTCCCTTCTAAATACTCAGACATACTATTTGAATAATCTAAAATGAATAATATTCTCTCATTTTCCTCAGAATTTTCCATTACATAGTCATCTGGGGCGTATACTCCGTAATTTGAAGCAAATACAGGAATCGTTAAAGTTAGTATTAAAAATATAATTAAAATTTTATTCATAACAAATATATAATTAACTCATGAATAATCATATTTCCCTTTACAACAGAACATATAAAGTTGACGATTATTTTTTGTTGCAATATTATAAAAGTAATCAGAAAATGGCGGAGAAGTTATGAATAGCACTGAAATTATCAAACTAGCTGAAAAAGCAATTAAAAATGAATTTGAAAGAATTGAAGATATAAGAGATTTTAACCAAGAAAAAGTTTTAAATGCTTTTATTGAGAATAAAGTAGCACCGGAACATTTTTACACAGTATCAGGATACGGGCATGATGATTTAGGTAGAGAAGTATTAGATAAAGTTTTTGCAGATGTATTCAAAACTGAAAAAGCTCTTGTAAGAATTCATTTTGCATCAGGGACACATACTCTAGCCTGCTGCCTTTTTGGGAACTTAAAATACGGTGACAAATTAATTTCAGTTGCAGGCACCCCATATGACACAATGCAAGAAGTAATCGGAACTGCCGGAGATGATTTTACAAAAGAAGATTCACTTATTGGAAATGGTGTTTTATATGATGAAGTTCCTTTAAAAAACGGTACAGATATTGATTTCGAAAAACTTGATGAAATGATAGATGATACAGTAAAAATGGTATTAATACAAAGATCAAAAGGCTATTCAACAAGAAAATCATTATCCATTGAAACAATAGGCAAAATCTGCGAAATCGTAAAAAAGAATAATCCAAATTGTATCTGCTTTGTAGATAACTGCTATGGAGAATTTGTAGACACAAAAGAACCACTTGAAGTAGGTGCTGATTTAATCGCTGGCTCATTAATAAAAAATCCTGGCGGTGGACTTGTAGAAGCAGGTGGTTACATCGCAGGTAAAGCAAAATATGTAGACAAATGTGCTAATAGACTAACAGCCCCCGGTATAGGTTCAGAAGGTGGTGCAATGTTTAATCAGCACAGATTAATTTTCCAAGGTTTATTTATGGCTCCATCAGTTGTATGTGACGCCGTAAAAGGGGCAATTCTGGCTGCTAAAATATTTGACGAAATAGGATATGATTCAAGTCCTAAATACAATGAAAAACGAACAGATATTATTCAAAACATAACATTTGGCTCACCTGAGCCACTTGAACATTTTTGTCGAACAATCCAGTCATTATCACCAGTAAATGGCTATGTAACTCCGATTCCTGAATATATTCCTGGATATGAAGATCAAGTTATTATGGCAGGTGGCACATTTATTGAAGGTTCGACAATCGAATTATCAGCAGATGGTCCAATGCGACCACCATATGTTGCATATATGCAAGGTGGTTTAAATTATGCTCATGTAAAAATAGCATTAAGAAAAATATTAGATAAAGTTACAAGTTTATAATATACCTTCCATCATTTGATTTAAAACAACTTTTGCTGCACGAATTGAAACCGCAAAAGATGTCCCATCAAGATCTTTTATTAATTTAAACTTATCAGTTTTACAAGGAATATCAATATCTCCTGTACCAGTAAACATAAAGCCTTCAGGGAATTGTATTATTGGAAATTCACCTTTTTCATAATGCTGTGTAAAATAAGAATTTCGAGAGCCTGAAAAATCTGAGATTTTCTTTTTATCACTCAAACTCCCGACACCTTCAACACGATTTAATGCCAGATATTTATTATAAGCATTTTTCCCATCATTTCCTGAAGCCATAAAGATTCGAATATGAGAAGGAATATCTCCGAGTTTTCTTTCATCACTACAAAGTAAACTCTCAAGCTCATTTGACAACTCTTTTGGATTAACTTTTGAGCTTTTATGAAATATTCTATTATATAATTTTTGACATATAGACAATTTATTAACGGCAACATCTGCTGAAAAAGCACAAGAAATAGCCGAAACAGAATCATCAATTAAATTTAATAAATTTTTACCAATATCAAATTTTTCTTTCCATAAACAAACTTTAATATCTGCAAATGGATTAAATCGTTTTGCAAAAATAGAGGTCAAATCTGAATGTGTTAAATTATTGATATTTTCAAATTTCTTATCATTTTCCAATTCAAATATAATAATTTTTTTCTTTTTGATTTCGGCATTCTTAAGAAATTTGCCTGTACTGTCTAGTATCCTGATACTTTGTATACCATTGACAGGCTCTCCATTCTTTAATAAAAAATATGCCTTATTATCCTTTGGATTTACCCATCTTACACGAGCAAAACTTGCTTCTGAACTATTGTCTTTTAGCCTCAAAAAATCTTTAGGCTCTGCATTTTTGAAAGATTTATCATAAAACACTCTAATATCATTAAGTGCAATTTTATTCATACTTCTTGCTTCTTTCATCTCCTGAGAAGAAAACCTTGGTAGATCAAAGAATTTAGAACTATTTTTATATGACAATCTAGGATTAATCCCATGAATACATTGACATTTTGTCTGAACAGACATTTTTCCTATTGAATTATAAAAAGTATTTAAAATCATATTTTCTAAAATTAATTTTATTAGTATAAAGATAATAATAATAGAAAATTGATAAAATGTTAAGAATCATTAAGAGTAAAATAGCTACTAATAACTAATTCTTAAGGATTAGTAAAAAAAAATTAGTAAAATAGAGTTGAATGCAAAATTTTTGTGTTATGCTGTTGTGGTACCCCGAAATTTGGGTGAAATAGTTTACATAGTATAAGAAGAGGAAGGTTAATATGTCATTACCAAATGTAGCATATTTCTCAATGGAAATCGCATTAGATCAATCTTTAAAAATCTATTCAGGCGGTTTAGGATTTTTAGCTGGTTCACATATGCTATCAGCAGGATACTTGCAAATGCCTATGGTAGGTGTAACTATGTTATGGTCATACGGATACTATGATCAAAGAATTGCACAAGATGGTCAAGTAGAAGTAGCTTATATCAGAAAATATTATGATTTTCTAAAAGATACAAACGCTACAACAGAAGTTGATATTTTTGGAGAAAAAGTAAAAGTAAAAGCTTATTTAGTTGAACCTGAATTATTTGGAGCTTGCCCTGTATATCTTCTAACTACAGATATCGAAGGTAACAGCGATTGGGCAAAAAGCATTTCACATAAATTATATGATGGAAATGAAAAAATAAGAATTGCACAAGAAACAGTCCTAGGTGTAGCAGGTGTAAGAATTCTTCAACAAATCGGTTATAAATTTGATGTTGTACATATGAACGAAGGTCACGCACTTCCTGCAGCATTTGAATTATTAAGACAATATAACGGAAATCTTGAAGAAGTTAAAAAGAAAACTGTATTTACTACACACACACCAGTAGCAGCAGGTAATGAAGTTCACTGGGTTGATACACTTATGGAAGGTGGCTTCTTCGCAGGATGCTCTAGAGAAAAAGCTGTTGAATTAGGTGGAGAAAACTTCTCATTAACAGTTGCAGCATTGAGAATGTCAAGAATTGCAAACGCAGTATCTCAATTACACGGATTAGTTGCTAACAAAATGTGGGAATGGGTTGACGGCAGATGCCCAATCAGAGCTATTACAAATGCTGTAAATTTACATTATTGGCAAGATGAAAGAATTAAAAAAGCTGATACTCCTGAAAAATTATTAGCTGTTAAACGTCAAATGAAAGAAGAATTGTTTGAATATGTTGCAAACGTTGCAGGAAAAAGATTTGATCCTGATGTATTAACAATCACTTGGGCTAGAAGATTTGCTGATTACAAACGTGCTTGGTTAATACTAATGGACAAAGACAGAATTACAAAACTTCTTGATGAAAATAAAATTCAAATTATCTTTGCAGGTAAATTCCACCCGGATGACGTTATGGGTAAAGAAATGTTTAACAAACTTCTTAACCGTTCACACAGCATGAAAAATGTTGTAGTATTACCTGGTTATGAATTAGAATTATCAGGAAAACTAAAACGTGGTTCAGATATTTGGTTAAATACACCTCTAAGACCATTCGAAGCATCTGGAACTTCAGGTATGTCTGCTAATGCTAACGGTGCATTACACTTATCAACATATGATGGATGGACTGTAGAAGGTACATTTGATGGTATTAACGGTTACACTATAGAATACCCTGAATTAGACGATGAAATGCCTTGGGAAGAACGTCATTGGAAAGATCATGAATGCATGATGAACAAAATCGAAAATGAAATTATTCCAACATACTATGAAAATAAAGCTGAATGGGCACGTCTAATGCAACAAGCTATAAGAACATCTGAAGCTTACTTTAATTCAGATAGAATGGTTGTAGAATATTATAACAGATTATACAAACCAATTGCACACAATGACTCAAGCTCTGGAGAAAAGAAAAAAGAAATGAATATTTCTGAAACTCCTACATTTGATGCTTGGACATTTGCAAATATTAAATAATCTTATAAAATAAGGTTTTACAAGGGATTACGACAATCGTAATCCCTTGTTTTTTATATTATATATTAAGAAATATTACAAATAAAAAGTAAAAGATTAAAGAAAATAAAAACAAA
>CAJMDF010000038.1 GCA_905212085.1 uncultured Clostridium sp. | reverse complement strand
TCCCTGGATTTTATGGCGAAAAAAATATGGCAGAAATGTTTGGATTTCCGGAGTTTCGCAGGGCAAAAACAGAGCGGACATCGGAAATAAAAGAACAGACCTTTGGTTACTGGTGCAAAAATCTGATATAAATGTTTTTGTAAAAAAGGACATTATAACGGTCAAGCAAGAGATTATGTATGGAGTTCTAGTAATCCAAAACCAGATGATAATATGTTAAATACATTTCCTTTGTATGTAAGAACTCCAAAATGTTTAAAATTTTATAAATAGTTCTTAACTATATTTAAAAATAAATATTCTAAAATTATTTTTAAGCAACAAAAAACTGGGACCGGAGGGATTCGAACCCACGACCAAGGGATTATGAGTCCCCTGCGCTACCGCTGCGCCACAGTCCCAGATATATTCATTTTTCCGGACTTATCATCTGTAGCTACGCTACCTTTTCCTCTCACAAATAATACTTAATCATTTGTTCGACAGAGTACCAAAGTCTCAGAATTATTCTGGATTTATGAGACTTACGGCAAGATTATATTCATTTTACTCTCTCAAATAAGACTTATTTGTTAAATAGAGTGCCTCAGTCCCAAGATATTTAATTTTCAAACTATGTTAAATTTAGCATTAAAAACATAAAAAATCAAGTACTAAACTTGCAATGATTTTTCTTCAATTAATTCATTTGCTCCAACAATTTGAGAATGTAAATTCATTTTTATCACGCAATCAGATGCAATTACACAGTTTTCGATATGAACATCATCACTGATTACTACATTATCCCAAATTATAGAATTTTCGATTATTGAATTTTTACCAATTTTGGTATTTTTTCCAATAACTGATTTTCCTTTAAAAATAACGCTTTTAGGAATATCGCATGACACATCTGCGAGATAACTTGCTCCATTTGGCAATTCTACAATTTCATCATGCGGAAAAATACATTTATTAAAAAAGACATCTTCATTTGATTGGATATATTGATTTATTGTACCAATATCACTCCAATATTCGCTTACTTCAAATGTATTTATCTCATGCTTATCAACTAATTTTGGAAAAACGTTTTTTGCAAAATCATAAAAAGTATTTTCAGGAATATAATCAAATATTTTATAATCGAAAATATAAATTCCAGTATTTATATAATTACTCTTTGCTTCTTCTACAGAAGGCTTCTCCTGAAATTCTGTTATATAACCGTTTGAATCCCTTACTACAACACCAAAATGAGGAACATCTTCCATTGCAATTTTTTTAATCCCAATTGTTGCAATAGCACCAGTTTTCTTATGATATTCAATCGCTCTTTGCAGATCAACATCAGATAGACCGTCTGCTGACAAAACTAAAAATGAGCTGTTTTTGTCAAAAAATGACTGACATTTTTTGACTCCTCCTGCAGTTCCTGACAGAGTATCTTCTTTTATATAATTAAAATTTAGCCCATAAGAGTTGTCAGAATATCTTTCAATAATCTTATCTGCCAGATAATAAGTGTTACAAATAACATCAGTTACACCAATCCCAGATAATTTTTCAAATAAAATATCCATTACAGGTCTATTTGCAACAGGTACAAGAGGTTTCGGAATCGATAATGTTAACGGTTCCAATCTAGACCCAACCCCTGCAGACATAATCATCACTTTTATATTCTCACTCATAATGCTTTAATTATACTTCAAAAAAGAATTTATTGCAAATTTAAAATCAAGTTGTATAATAAATTATATAAAGATTAAAGGGCTTATAGCTCAGTTGGTAGAGCAGTTGACTCTTAATCAATTGGTCGAGGGTTCGAGCCCCTCTGAGCCCACCATAAAAAAGCACCAAATGGTGCTTTTTTATTTATAATAAATACAACTATATTGAAAAAATCTTATCTATTATATTTGAAAAACCATCTTGGATTACAGATAAAGTCACACAATTAGCATGTTTTTTTACATTATCATTTGCATTACCCATAGCAACAGATAAGCCTCCGTTTTGCTTTATAAAATCCATCATCTCTACATCGTTATATGAATCACCTATTACCATTGCGTTTTTAGGATTTATTTTCAATACTCGAAGTAAAAAGTCAATGGCTTTATCCTTCGATACCCAATTATTTTGGAACTCTAAAATACTTTTACTTGAGGGATTAATTTTTAAATCAGGAATATTTGAAGAATTAAAAGAATCAATAATTACATTTTGATTATAATTGGAATTTTGAGCTGCATCTGATTTATAAATAACAGCCTTTTGCAAATTGCTTTTTTCACTAAATAATTCATCAAACGAATTTACTTGTTTAATCATAGATTTAGCCTTCCAAGGAAATTGTATATTACTTAAAGAATAAGGCTGTTCATTAAAATACATAATCAAATGAGAATTTTGATCTTTACGGTTTATTGATTTAAACCATTTAACTAATTTGGCACCTGTTTTAGGAGAAATAATATTTCTAAATACAGGTACTCCTATGCCATTAACAAGTTCTCCACCTTGCAATGCAATTGTATAGTCAGGTTTACTTACAAATTGATCACTTATCGGCAAAGTATCCTGATAACAACGAGCAGTTGTTAATACAACAGGAATTCCTCGATTATGAAGAGCATTTACGGTATCTATAGTTTTTTTTGTCATTAAATCACTATGTTCACTTATTGTCCCGTCAATATCTGAAAAAACAATTTTGATATTATCTTTGATTAACTTATTATTAAATCCACCATGAAAACTAGGAAAATTATTTTTCTTATAAAAATTGTCTTTTGACTTCTCTCCAAAAGAATTATAATAAGACAAATTATTTACTTTTTTAATTTTCATATTATATAAATCTCCTACTTATTACATACATATTATTAAATAAATGAAATTTTCTCTGATCATCAGTATTATTTTTTATATCTTTTAATAAATTTGCAAAATTACCGTCTTTTATAAGGTTTTCATACGGAGTATCTATTAAAAAACTTACTAAATTTTTAAAATCTCTGTTTGTTGTAGAGCTAGGAATTTTTAAATTAAAATACTGTTTTAACATTTGATATGAAATTTTTTGTTCATCCAATGCCATTTTTATAACATCATCTTTGACTATTTGTTCCTTGCTCTGATTTAAATTTGCAATTGAATGCGGATTATATTTTGCTCTTAATTCTGACAACAAGCAATCTTGACCGCTATGATGCACAATTATTGCTTTACCTTTTTTAGACAAATTACTGTGTATTTTTAATACTGCATTTCTAATATTTTCAGCATAATACATAACATGAGATGCTAATATCAAATCATAATTATTATTTTCTATATTTGAATTAAAGAAATCTAAATTTTTAGAATTTACAATCATATTTTTATCTGATTGCTCGAATCTTTTCCTAAAATCATTCAATAAACTATCATTAATATCAAATGCATCTATTCTTAATTGGGTTTTCGTGAATAAGTCTTTCAAACTACCTGTTACATACTTTGTTAAAATACCATTTCCACAACCAATATCTAACATTTTTATATTATTTTTTTTACTCAAATAATCAAAAAAATCCTGCTTTGATACTATTTCATTAATATGGTGCGCAATTGATCTTTTTTCATCAGAATACTTTAAATATGCCCTAAACCATTCATCATAATTGCGATGTAAAACAGTTCCTCCAAAAGAAATATTATTTCTACAAAAAACATCTTGAGAATATTTTTCTTTATAATTAAAAATTTTGGAAGGACTGTAATAACAACAATTTTTATTGGTTGCAAAACTATAAACTGGCATTAAAATCATAAATATATAAAACCTGAAAAAATAATTTTTGCGAAAATCATATTTTTTTAAAAATTAATAGCATTCTACCATATTAATTATTTAAAGCATTTAATGATTTGATTATTAATTTTTCTTCTTGTACTGCATTATATAATGATGATACTGCCCAGGCTAAAGGAGCATTTGTTCCTTGAATCATTTTTGTTTTACCATTTACATCTGATACATACTGCAAAGCCTCACTTACAGTTACACTTGGCATATCTAAGCCATTAGCTTTTATTTGATTTATGGCTTTTGGATTTTCATCACTAATTCTTGCAAGAGCTCGGTTTAGGTACTCAGATTGCTTAGCTTGTAAAAATTTTATAAGCTGTTTTTCCTCTTTCGTAAATTGTCTTTTTTCACTTTTTGCAAGTTTTATAAGTTTTTCAATTTGTTTTCCATATCCTACAGACATATCTGATACCATAAACCACTGGGCTTCCTTATTTGGAGTTGATAATTTTGCTCTGGCAAAAAACATATCAGGTTCAGAACAATCTTTAGATGCAAATTTATCTAAAATCTCTTTCCAATCCAAATTTAATTTTCTATTATTATCAATTGCATTGAAATAATTTAAATTCAAATAACTGTCAGGAGAATTACCAAACTCTCCATTACTTAAGCTAAATTTGAAAGGAGCATAACGAATAACACCATTTTTTCTTACAAGATTTTTTTCAACTGACTCTAATATTTCCATATGTTTTTTTACATCATCAATTACATTATCAGCTAATTTTATATCTGATGTCGTTACAAAAATAAGTGAAGAATCATGAGGTCTTATTCCCGGAGCTTCTTCCAAATATGTTTTTCGAACTCTTTTTGCTCCGTCTTCTATTAACTGATTAATTTCATCTTGTTTTAATGGATTTAAAGAGTTAAATCTATTTCTTACTTTTTGCATTTCAACATTATTTGAATATTTAGGAGAATACATCAAATTTTTAAATGCTGCGAATCCGCTTCTAATAGCTTCCGTATCAGATGTTAGACCGCCTTTTAGAGGAATTTCTTCCCAATTACCAGCAGAAGGAGCTGTAGGATAATCTATAGCTTTAAAAAATTTACTTAAATTATCTATAGATTCTATAACATTTTGAGGGATAGAATCAGATGTTTGATAGCCATATTTTTTACCTTTACCAAGCCCGTCTACAATCCCGTTACAAAGTTCTTTTAAAGCCAATCCGTGAGATTCAAGTCTTTTATTATTAAACCAATTTGAATCCGGTTCTAAAGTTTTAGGCAGAAATATATGAGGAATGCCTTGTAAAGCATTTCCTTCCCTATAACTTTCAGGGGAAGCTATTAATTTTGCAAAATTATCTTTTTGTTTTCCATAATATTCACCAATAGTATTCAAAGCCCTAGTCCAAGTCTCAGGTCTTTCTTTTTTTTGCATTCCACCTATTCTCATAATATCTGTAATCCAAGACCTTGCACTCATATCCCAATTTTCATTAGCTCCGCATATTTTTGGAATTCCTCTGTCTTTATCTAAAACTATTCCAAAATTACTGTCATCACTCATATCAAAAATACGATGAGCATCTAAATATTTTTGCAATTTTGCTAAACTGTCTGCATCATATTTTTCTTGCAATAAACCTGCAATTTTTTTATTATGAACATGGTAGGTAACTTTGCCTAACTTTATTTTATTAGGTTTATATTCAGTTGCTGCAATCATGACTTTCAAGGCATTTTTTAATGCCTCCATATTATTACCTTGATTTATTTTGTCAATTGACAATTTACTATTAATTGTAATTAATTGTGTCGGATTATCCGGATTGTTAACAGTAAATGAATCAACTCCAAACAATTTTGCTAATTTACTCACCCATTTTTCATCTTTGTTAGTAAGTTTTGTATTATTCTCAATATTTCTGGATAATTTTTCAAAAGCTTTTTTCGCAGTTTTCAATTTTATATTTCCGCCAAAAGTCGGATAATAAACATTCGATAGGGAATTTATTTGAGGTAAAGTATTTTGGTTTAATTTCTCTGAAAAATTATTGCTGTTTTGATAATTTTTAAATTTGATATTATTAGTAAAATAAGTCTGAACTGCAGATATTTGCATACATTACCCCTTTCACATTTATGCATATTTAGACACATAAAAGTCTGTTTTTAAATATTTTAACCCCAAAAGGATATCCTCTATATATCCCTTTTTTTTTATAGTAATACAAATATATGCAATTTATGTATATAAGCTTTTTTGTCTTAAAATTTTTTTACAAATCATTTATCAGATTGATAGTTATCAAACACTTAAAATATTTTTAACAACTATAAAAAATAAACACTTGACACATGTTGTATAATTAAATTATGGGCATCAAAAAAATAGTCTGCCAAGTATTATTAATTTTCATTTTTTTACTGGCAGGAATTCCAAGTACATTTGCAATAGAAGAAGTTGACGATGATGAATTATTTAATCCCATAGAAATTAAAGACGGGATTTCATTATCTGTTTTAGACTGTGTTGCAACAGCTTTTAAAAACAGTCCAAAAATTAGAAGAAAAAAATATGACTTAGATATTGCAAAAAGCAATTTAGGAATAGCCAAATCGCAATATTTCCCGGTTATTAGTGCAGGTGCAGGATTTTATAATGAAAATAATTCAGATAATATTTATTACAATTCGCACTATCGAGAGCTCCCGACAGTTGGAGTAACTGTAAATAAATTAATTTGGAATTTTGGTAAAACAACTGCATATATTAAAATGGAAGAATTTTATAAAATCGGTGCAGAATATGAATTCATGGACAGTTTATGTTCTACCTTATTTGATGTTAAAGCAAAATATTATAATCTGCTAAGGGCTAAAGCATATTTACAAATTGCTCAAGATAATGTAAAAATTAACGAAAACTTTGTAAAAATAGCGAAGAAAAAACCTGACCTTTCAACTGCAGAATTAAACTTAAGTGAAGCAAAAGTAAAATTATTAGAAGCAAAAAATAATTATAATAATGCAAGAGTTGATTTAAACAATTCAATGTACCTTGAAAATCAACCTGATTACACAATTAATAATACAAAAACATTTACATACAATAATGATTTTTCTTATGAAGAAAAAAATGTAAAAACAGAAGAATTCATTCCGCAAAAATTTGCATTTCCTTTAGAAAATGCAGTCCAAATTGCTTACGATAACAGTCCCGATTTGAATGTATTAGTCGCAACAAAACAAGCTATGGAGCAATCTCTTTTATACATAAAAAGAGCATATTTCCCTGATTTAACAGCAAATGCAGGCTACGGATTTAATAATTCTACGCAAACCACAAATAACAGCTTTCAAGTCGGAGTAAACCTTAATTCCACTGTAAATCTTATGGAATTAAAACACAGCATAAAAGGTGCTGACGCTCAAATAAACATCGCTGATAATGAAATTGTTCTTTTCAAAAAAGATTTATATTTTGAAGTAAAACGAGCTTTTAATAACGTTGAAAAAAGTGAAAATCAAATACCTACAGCAAAGCTGGAAGCGACTCAAGCACTTGAAAATCTAAGAATTATTGAAAGCAAATACAAAACAAATGAATTAGATTACGTAGCACTACAAAATGCAAGAAAAGACTATTTAATGGCTGTCACTGAATACATTGACAGTTTATACAACTACAATATGGCATTAATCCAAGTTGAAATGGCAATGCATTACCACATTGTAGATATTCACCACAAATCAGAGCACGCTATGAAATACCATTTTGCAGAATTAATTGAACATTTAAATAAAGTACTTGGTTGTGATGAAAAAGAAATTCAAAAAGATAAAAAAAGAAAGGTTAGACAAGAGCTATAATTCCTTGTTTATATTATGATAAAAATATGCTAATCGAAATTCTTAATAAAATAAACAACTTAAATGAAAACCTATTTTCAGGATTTGACAGTATTATAGAAAGCTTTGGAATGCCTGATTGGTTGACTGATGCAATCATCGACAGTTTCCATATCTTACCGCTTTTATTTATAGTATTTTTTGTAATTGAATTAATCGAATATTTTTATGCTGATAAAATCAATTCATTTATGAAAAAATCAGAAAAAGCAGCTCCTTTAATCGGGAGCATGGCAGCAATTATTCCCCAATGCGGATTTTCTGTAATAGCAAGCACTTTATACATTAGGAAATTTATTACCAAAGGAACACTAATTGCGATTTATTTAGCAACATCTGATGAAGCTATTCCTATTTTATTAGCAAATCCTACACATATGCACTTTGTTTTACCAATAATAGGAATAAAAATTGTTATTGCAATAATCGCAGGTTACTTAATTGATTTTATCTTAAAAGATAATAAATATATTCCAATAATACAAGAAGCAGATAATGACGAAAAAGAAGAAGAAGGTTGCTGTCATCATAGCGTTTCCCAAAGAAGAAAAAGAGAATTAATTTATCACCCGCTAAAACATACTTTCAATATTTTTATCTTCATTTTAATTATAACAATTATTCTAAACTTTATTATAGAAATATATTCAGAACATGCAATATTACACGTACTTCTTGGCAAAGTTAAATTCTTAGAACCTGTAATTACGGCAATAATAGGATTAATCCCCAATTGTGCAGTATCAATTGCATTGACAATGTTACTAATAAAAGGCTCAATAAGTTTTGGAGCTGTAATGTCAGGTTTATTATCAAATGCAGGACTTGGAATTTTAGTATTATTCAGACACAACGATAATATAAAAGATGCAATGAAAATTGTCGGAATATTATTGGCTATAAGTATTTTATCCGGATTACTTATTCAACTGATTTAGACAAGCTGAATATTTAATCTGTCAAATCTTTCTGCAATATCATCATCATTTCTGAAATATTTATCAAATTTTAACCCTTGATCTTTTGATACAGATCTTACTAAATCTGAAACAAAATCAAATTGGGTATCTTCATTCCACATATTAAATTCATCAACCAAATGTTCTCTAGCTCTAAGTTTTTGTTTAATATCCTTCATGCCTGTATTAATCTGTCTTTCATGAGCCCCCATTTGAGTAACATTAGACATCCAAGCAAAAGGAGATTTGTTTAATCTCTCATGGATTACATTTATAATATCATTATCTACAGTATAAGCGATTTTACCATCTCTTACAGACTCTATAAAATAAGCAAAATTCTTTGCGTAAACTTTTGATATTTCAGATTGATCATTCATATGTGCAAATTTAATATTAAATTCAGCTGCTGTTACAGGATTTATATCAAATAAACGTTTTTGTTTAAAATATTCAATATCTTTATCCAACCCCATTTTATTCGTTAAAGAATCCAAGACATCTAGTGTATGAAACATCTTATCTAATGTATATACCTCCGGAAAAGTATTCTCATTATTCAAACTTAAAATTCTTTGATCAACAGTATTCCACAAGGTACCTTTATAATCAGCTATTAAGTCATCATCAGGTCTGTAACTGTTTTGTTTTCTTCCTAAAATAATATATGCTTTATCAATATCACTACTTGGCAAAGCATGTTTTAAACCTATTGAACATACAGGATCATAACCTGCCATCAAAACTTTTACATCGAAATTTTGGGCAGCCAAAGCCTTTCCTACAAATTCATTATTAATCTTATCAGATACCTTTGAAATATCTGGGAAATTAGTAAGAGCTTTATAACCCTCTACAAAAACCTTTTTTAAATATTGGGGAATTCTCTCCAAAAAAGAAAAATTATCTTTTCTTATAAACTTATTTTGAGGATAAATTTTATCATCTAAAGCTTCATAAAATCTGGCATATCTAAAATATTGATATTGATTATATAAATCTTGAGTTGTGTTAATTGCAATTTGCGGAACTCTTTGTGTAATGCCTTGAAATTGCCCCCCCCCCGAAATTTGATTAACTCTGTTTATCCTCATATACCTTACCCCACTATATATATGTTGATTTATGATTATCCGAACCACCTATTTTTATAAGGTTTTTCAAATAATTATTTGTTTCATTAACCCTATCTACACTTACATCTTTTGGATATGCTTGATGATAAGCTTCTGATATTTGAATAAGTCCATCTGATTTATAAATAAAACTACTCAAGACTTTATTCGGATGATAAAATTTCATAGCAGTAAAATATGGATGTGAAAAGGATAATACAATATTATTATCTCCTTTAAGTGCATTAATTATATCCTCAAAAGCGCTTTCATTGGATAAAACTAATTTATTCTTCACAAAGTGCGGTTCATATTTCTTCCTGACATTAGAAATTATATCTGTTTCATTTATATCATTATCTAAAAAATTATTATTTTTCAAGTACCACATATTCCTATTTTTTACATCAATATTTTTCATTACATCTTCATATAATTTATTAGGATCTAAACCTTTTCTTGATGCTTGGATTGTAATAGCATGTTTAGTCTGGGCATAATGATTTACAGGCCAATGAGAATTCATCATTAAACAATCAGGATTAAGATTATATGTTTTTAACAATTCTTCTTTATTAAAATTTGTTAACGGAATAGCTTTACTTATTTCAGAAAGCATATTATCAATAGTGTTATTTCTTCTTTTTTGTAAACTTTCACAATATTTATCAAATTTAAAAGGATTTATCCCATAGGCTAAAACCTCAGAAATTTCACAAGGATTATTACCTTTTGATACTTTGTGAGAAAAACTTAATTCAACACCTGGAATAAATTTAACATTTTTAAATTTCTCAGGATTTTCTGCCATAATCACAAGAGCTTCTTTAACACCTTTGACAGAATCATGATCCGTTATAGAAAAAATAAATTTTTGACCAGTTCTTTTAAATAGATTATTTGAATATTCTGCAATTTCATTTAATAAATTTTTTACGGTAATTTTCCCGTCAGAATTATTGGTATGCATATGAAAATCTGCTTGAAAACCAAAATTTTTAATATTTTCAGGAGTATATGTATAATTTATTTTTCTTAAATTTAAAATCTCTTTTATAAATTCCTCTTTATTCATGACATTTGAAAGTGCAAGAGGATTTATTTTTTTTCCTGTAATTTCAGACACCCCTGCAGCCAAACTCTTTACATATTCACTACACACTCGAGGAGCCGGTTTTGCGATTTTATAAATTGCTACTGCTGAAACTAATGTCCCCAACATGATTCCTGCAGGAGAAACTCTTGATTTTTTTTGAGCAGCACCTCCAATATTTGGAGAATAAACATGATGTCCATGTACATTTTGAACTGATGAAACTTTCATTTTTACACCTATAGAGACTTCTTTTTTTTGAAAACGAATACATTTATACTTATATTTTAAAAATTAGCATTATTCAACATCCCAACGTACTAGTAATTGTATTATAATAAAAAATTCAAGGCAAAATATTAAGAATTCGTTATAATAATTATTTTTTTATAAAAACTCTTTCCAATTTTCTAGCAAATCTTACAATCGGTTTTTCAATATCAGCAGTTATCGAATCAACTAAAATTGTCTTGCTACATCCTAACCTTTTGCCGCACAATACATCTGTCAAAGGTCTATCTCCAACAAAACAAGTAGTTTCCGGCGATATTTGATGTTCCTGCATAAACTTTTTAGCAACTTTCACATCTGGCTTGTGAGCCTGAAATACTACAGGAAAATCAGAACAAGCAGAAACTTTTGAAATATAATCCGGATTATTATTATTTGATACAACTCCAACAAAAAAATCTTTTTTAACTTTTTCAAGCCATTCTAAAGTTTCTTTAGTATAACAACCTGTCTTAGAGCCCATAATTGTACTGTCTAAATCAAATAATAAAGCATTTATCCCCTGATTTTTTAATTCTGCCAAATCAATTTCATAAATATTTTTAAGATTATAATCAGGTTTGATAAACATTTCTTTCCTCTTTCTAATATTAATTATATGTCTTTATTCCTAGAGTTCTAACTAAGGCATATTTATAATTTTTCGGAGCTTGCGAAAATTTAACATACACATCATCATTTGTATTACCTAATTCTAAATTTTCACCATCTTCATTTTTTACAGCCTCAACTTTTGTAATAAACTGTTCATCAGGTGTAATAATTTCAACATCATCACCTACAAGCATTTTATTTTTTATTTTCACTAAGAAAAATTCATCATCTTTCACATCACCCTTAAATTCACAAAGGAAATCTGCTCCGGCTAAACCTTTTGAAATATCATAGCTGTAACTTTCTCCATTATTATCACCTAATGCAAAACCTGTTGTATATCCGCGATTTCCTACTTTTTGTAATTCTAAAAAATACTTGTCCAAATCAGCAGCAGGATTTTTCAAAACTTCATCAATCGCCTGACGGTATGCTTTAGCAACGGCAGATACATAATACAAACTCTTAGTTCTACCCTCAACCTTTAATGAATCAATACCCGCCTCAATCAATTGCGGTAATTGTTTTACAAGGCATAAATCTTTCGGGCTCAAAATATGAGAGCCTCTATCATCCTGTTTAATTTCTAAATACTCATTAGGGCGAGTTTCTTCAACAAGTCTATAACTCCACCTGCAAGGCTGAGAGCAATTACCATGATTAGCTTTTCTTTCACCTTTAGAAAAATAATCACTCAAAAGACATCTTCCCGAAAAAGATACGCACTGAGCACCATGAATAAAACTTTCCAACTCAATATCAGGCACCTGTTTTCTGATTTCAGCAATATCTGCAATAGGCAGCTCTCTTGCCAAAATAACACGAGTTGCACCCAAATCACGCCAGAATTTAACGCTTTCATAATTCAAAGTATTAGTCTGGGTGCTTACATGAATAGGCACTTCTGGAATACGTTTTCTTATAAGATTAAAAATACCATAATCGCTTATAATAAAAGAATCAGGCTTTGCATCTTTAAATCTGTCAATACATGCCTCTAATTGTTTTATATCATTGTTAAAAGCAAAAATATTTATAGTTACATAAGCTTTTGCGCCAAGAGAATGAGCCAAATCAACAGCTTGTTTTAAATTATCCATAGTAATTAAACTGCCTTTTCTCATTGCTCTAAGACTAAAATCAACAACTCCTAGATATACTGCATTTGCACCATATCTCACCGCATATTCTAATTTTTCCAAATTGCCCGCAGGCATCAAAAGTTCTACATCTCGCATAACTGTATATTATCCCAAAGGATACAAATAATCAACCGATTAGGTGATGCCCAAATATGATTAATGAATAAGATATATATATAAAAGATTTTTATATGTTTATTGGAGAAGAAAAATGCAAACAATTGAAAATGCAGCAACAACATTAAAAGAAATCTGGGATTATCAACACCCTGTAATGCATACTTGGTTTGTGTTAAGTTCACTTTCCTTATGCGTTATGTTCGCTTTATTATATTTTGTAATATAATAAAACTATGAGAAAGCTCAGAATATTCTTAGGTTATCTGACACTGATATTAATCGCAATAAGCATGCTATACCCGTTTTTTGCGATGGTAAATCTCTCTTTTGTTGATAACAATGAAATATTTTCCCATGCCGGAAGAATTTTTCATCCGAATATAACCTTGAATAATTATAAGAATGTTTTTACAGAAATACCGATGGGGTTATATTTTTTCAACAGTCTTTTGGTTGCAACAATAACAACCATAGGTCAGGTAATTTTCGCATCACTTGCAGGATATGCATTTGCAAGACTTGATTTCAAATACAAAAATGCACTATTTTTAATTATCTTAATTACCATGCTTATCCCTCCGCAAGTGAATATTATCCCATTATTTTTCTTAATGCGTGAATTACACTTAATAGACACATACCAAGCGTTAATACTTCCGGCATTATTTGGCGGGTTTGGAATATTTTTAATGCGGCAATATTTTCTCGGCTTACCAAAAGATTTGGAAGAAGCAGCAAAAATCGATGGATGCAATTTATTTCAAACATTTTTCAAAATAGCATTACCACTGGCACTTCCAACAGTTGCGACTCTTGCAATATTCACCTTTGTAACAACATGGAACAGTTTTATGTGGCCGTTAATTGTTACAAACAGTGAAAGTATGAGAACATTACCTGTAGGTCTTGCAATTTACAAAGGCAGCTTCAGAGAACTTACCCTATGGGGAAATCTTCTAGCTTGCTCTGTAATCTGCACAATACCTGTGATCGGAGTATTTCTGTTAGGGAAAAAATATTTCATATCAGATATTTTACAAGGTTCTGTTAAAGAATAAAAATTACAATTTGTATCTTAAAACAGAATTTGAACCTTGAGATGATACGAACAATAATCCCCCGTTAATATGGACTCCATAAGGTTTTTGAACATTTGAGATAAGAACGGAAATAGCACCTGTAGGAGTAATTTTTACAACATTATTGCTATTGTAATTAGATACATAAATATTGCCATTGTCATCACTTACCATGCCAATAGGTCCGTTTATTTTTGCATCTTTTACATATACAATTCTTTTCCCGTCAGGGGTAATTTTGTAAATCATATTATCAGCAAAACAGGCTACATAAATATTCCCATTATTGTCAGTGGTAATACCTGTCGGACTTGCAATATTGTTATACATCCCATTTGTCTGCTCAATTTTTGGTTTTGCAGCCTCTGCAGCTTTTGCCTCATCTGCTTTAATAGTCTGCATATCGGTGCTCATAGATGTTGCTAACTGCTGGGCACGAGTATAAATAGCACTTTCCGGGGGAATTAACGATAAATAAGACTTTGCTTTATCTGTCTGACCTAATTTATTACTTAAATTTGCAGCTTTATAAACTGATTCATAATCATCAGGTTTTCTCACAATAATCTGCTTAAACACAGCTAATGCAGCTTCATCCTGCTTTAAATACTCTAAAATTGAACCTAAATTATAATAAGCATCAATATAATTCGGATCAATATTAATCGCCTGTCTAAAAGATGCCATAGCTCTGTCATATTGACCTATCTTGTAAAAATCAATTCCTTGATTATACTCTAATTTAGCTTCCGTCTTTGGTTCATAAGGCATTACAGGTTCCGCACATAGTGCAAAACCTGTATTAGCCAATAAACATAAAGTTATTAAAAGTTTCTTCATTAATATCTCCGTAAACTATTTTTGCAGATTATCAAGCTTTTCAATAATTTTTTGATTTTTTTCTGCGAATTCATGTCCTCTTGCAATTATAGCTAATTTTAAAATATTTGCAAGATTAATAGCACAAAGTTCTTTATAATTATCAGGCAATCTCAAACTCCAATTTGCATCACCTGAAGTGCCAGGTCTGTTGTATACATCATATATATTGAAATAATCCGTAAAGAAAATTTGAATATTTTCAGCTTTAGATGCAAAAATTTCAACTAACTTTGTCTGAGCTAAAAATTCAGCATCATCAGTAAGATGAACAATAATATCATCTTTATTTTCAGCTTCTGCGAACAAATCATCTACAAGATTTTTTGCATGCAAATATCCTATATGAGAATGGATATTTTGATCAGCCCACATTTTGATAGGTTCATTGTCATGAGTACCTACCATTGCCCAACATCTTTTGTCAATATTACAACATCTGTATGGATCTTCAGATTTGTCAGCTTCTACAAACTGAGTAAGCTTCATCCCTTGCAATCCGTACTCTTTCATAACTGCTGCTACTGGATTTGTAAGAGTTCCTAAGTCTTCACAAACAATCGCATCTTTATCAAGACCTTCTTCTTTTGCAGCTGCAATTACAATTTTTTCAATCAATCTGCCATATTCTTTAATTTGTTTTTTAGATAAAGTTTTAACTCTTTTTTCTTTATCAGCAGTAAGCTCCATATCTAAATCTTCTATTTTTGCAATAGCGTATTTAGATAATTCAGGATGTTCAGGAGATGAATACAATCTGCCTGCGCCTTGTTCAATTTTAGGTTTTTTACCTGCTTTATAAACCCAAGGATCAATAAGACCTACAATATGGTCAATTCTCACACCGCCAGGGTTTTCTCTGAACATTTTTTTGTATAAGTTTTTCAACAACTGACCGCCTTCATCTAAAGTACCGTCAGCATTATACATTCTATCTGGATCCATTACAGGGAAGCCCCATGCCTGACCATCTTTTGAGAAATAGTCAGGAGGACATCCCAAACACCATCCTTTTAAGAATAATGACTGATAAGCCCAAGTATCACGGTCAGAGAAAGCAACTTGTCTGTCTGCAATCATTTTAATACCATGTTTTTTTGCAAATTTTCTAGTTTCTTCATTTTGTTTACTTATAACAAACTGAGTAAATTTATATAATTCAATTTCATCAGAATATTTGTTTTCAATTTCTTTAATTCTATCTGCATATTCCATTTTTTGTTCAATAGATTGAGGATTGAAAAGATTTTTATCAGTTTCAGAATTCCATAAAGGCCAGTAATCATTACCATGTTCTATAGACAATGCTTCGTATAAACTGTCTTTATCTAACCAAAAACTGTTTTCTCTTTTAAAATGTTCAAATTCTTTTTCTAATTTTTTAACAGGATTAGATTTAAAGTTATTCCAAGCTTCCTGCATTGCTTCACTATATTTTTTATAAGCATATGAATAAGCAGTTTTGTTAACATCTTTATTCGGGTTTCCGTTTACAATATCATTGTATGTTTCTTCAGAAAGAATTTTTCCCCAATCTTTAGTAGTTAACTCCTTCAAGTTGATAAATAAAGGGTTGTCAGAAAAAATAGTACCTGTGTATGGAGAAGAATCACAAGATTTAGTCTTTCCTGCAGGTCCAAGCTGAATTGCATCAAACAAACCTGAAGCATATTCAATAAATTCTTTACCACCGTCAGTATTTATACTGCCAAAACCAGTATTTTGTCCCATTGCAGCAGGGAAACTCCCATTATGCATAATAAAAGCTAAGTTCTTTTTACCTAAAACTTTTAAAGCTTTTCTAATAGTTTTTTTAGCGTCTTCAGATAAGACGTTAGATTGTTTTTCTAAAGTACAAGTCATATTTACCCCTTCTTCCTATATATCAACAAAATTGATAATATCATGAGGTATTTTTTTTTTCAACTAACAGACAATTTTTCTACTATTGAAACAAGAAATTCTGAAACAAGTACAAAATGACTAAATAATTAGTCATTGCGAGGACAAAGTCCGAAAGAATCCGGCTGATTGAAAACAAAAATAAATAACCTCTCATTCGCTCTCAATAAATGGAGGTCATTCTGACGCAAGTTCAGAATCCTGTAATCACAATACTCCACCAAATAATTCATCAAGCTGACTTTTGACAAAAAACACCTCAAATTTTGTTATATTAACTTATAGTCATAAAAGCAGCATTTAATAATTTATATATTAACTGTTTATTCTTTTTATCTTGTTTCTCAATTATATTTATTATCTCTTTATCTAAATTCTCCGGTAAATTAACTGTAGAAAACTTAAAAAATTCAATCAATTCAACATCAAATACATGGGCAATTTTCTCAAGCACATGTAAAGACGGATAAAATCTTCCAGATTCAATCCCAGATAATGAAGACGTTTCAATATCAATCATTTCTGATAATTGTTCTTGAGTGAGTCCTTTTGATTTTCTTATTTCTTTTATTCGTTTGCCTAATAATTTTTTATTTTCCATAGATATATATAATACTAAGATTTTCCTATAAAAATAAGTAATAATATCACGTTTTTTATTTTTAATTACGTAATAAACACTTTATACCCCTTGACAATCACGTAAAAATGATTTAAAATAAGTGTATAACTATTAGTTTTATAAAAACTACGATTTATGCATATACAAGGATGGCTATTACATAGAGTAATTAAATAAGAGAGTAAATCTTGAAAAAAAAGAAAGGTGAAAAGATTATGACAAAACGCTATGGTTTCACACTCGCAGAAGTGTTAATTACATTAGGTATTATCGGGGTAGTTGCTGCAATGACTATGCCTACTTTGATAAATTCAACTCAAGGTGCACAGTATAAAGCTGCTTACAAAAAAGCTCTATCTGCTTTATCTCAAGCTGTTACTTTGAACGTGGCTCTTGATGAATGGAACTTCGCTGATGCTACAACAACATCTCCTTACACTATTGCAGAAATGTTAACAAATCGTATGAACGTTGTTAGAACAGAAACAGCAGGATTTAAGGGAGCAGATGGAAATCCATACACAGTAACAACACCGACAGGCGCAAAAGGTGTAGCAAAAGTTGCACCTACAGCCCCTACAACAACTAATACAACATTATTCTTTAACGATGGAATTATGTTCACATATACAACAGCAACAGCAACAAGTTGTACTAAGGCAGATGGTGCTACTGCAAACCCATGTTATGGTTTCATAGATGTAAATGGGATCAAAGCTCCTAACAAAGAAGTAAAATGCGACGAAGGTACAGGAGCAGATGATAGCAACTGTGTAATCAAAAATCCTACAGATATTTACCCTGTAGTATTCTACGATCAAACAGTATTACCAAGTTCAGTTGCAGCAAGAGCTGTATTGTACAGCAAATAATAAATTCAGGTGTTCAGTTTCAACTAATATAACAGATGAAACTGAACGCTTCAAAAAGTTCGAATCTTTTTGTCGGCGGAGTTTCCCCCCGCCGTTTTTTTTATATATTTAATA